>JANXYS010000108.1 GCA_025355935.1 Chitinophagales bacterium
TACAGCTTAACGACTTTAATTGTGGCCTGAAAGCTTATCGGAAGAAAGTTATCAAGAGCATCGAAGTGTACGGCGAAATGCACCGGTACATTCCTGTGCTGGCTAAATGGGCCGGCTTTAAAAGAATTGGCGAAAAAATAGTTGAACACAGGCCGCGTAAGTACGGCATTACTAAGTTTGGTTGGGAGAGATTTATAAACGGTTTCCTTGACTTGTTCTCCATTATGTTTGTTGGGAAGTTCGGAAAACGTCCTATGCACTTCTTCGGTCTATGGGGCACAATGTTTTTCTTTTTCGGATTCTTTATTTTCCTGTACCTGACGGTGACAAAGTTTTTTTTCGATCAGACTGGTCTTACACAGCGCCCATTGTTCTTTTTTGCAATACTTGCCATGATTATCGGAACACAGCTATTTTTAGCCGGATTTATAGGTGAACTCATTGCCAGGAACTCGGTTGAAAGAAACAATTACCTTATAGAGGAGAAGTTGGGCCTCGATAAAAAAGGCTAAGCTTCCATGAGCATACAGAAAAAAATTGTTATCATTGGCCCTGCTTACCCGCTTAGAGGCGGAGGAATGTCGACCTTTAACGAACGGCTTGCCCGGGCATTTATGGCTGAGGGCCACGAGGTGAGAATCGATACTTTTTCCCTACAATATCCCTCATTTCTTTTCCCCGGAACTTCGCAATATTCAACAGAAGCTCCGCCTAAAGACTTAAATATTGCAACGGTTATAAACTCGGTAAACCCGTTGAACTGGTTTCGCGTAGGAAACGATCTCCGCAAAGAGCGACCAAACATCATCGTTATACGATATTGGTTACCATTTATGGGACCTTGTTTCGGTACAATCCTGCGTATTGTAAAGAAGAATAAGTTCACAAAAGTAATTTGCATAGCTGATAATGTTATCCCCCATGAAAAAGGTCTTGGCGACAAATCCTTCACGAAATATTTTATCAAGCCTATTGACGCCTTTATTACCATGAGTACGCAGGTATTGGACGACTTACGCATTTTCACCAGCTCCGCAAAAGCTTTATACATTCCACATCCCCTGTACGATAACTTCGGTGAAAAGATTAGCTTAACACAGGCGCGGGAAGATCTGCAAATTGCTCCTTTAGATTTTGTCCTCTTATTTTTCGGTTTTATCCGAAAGTACAAAGGTCTTGACATCCTTTTGGATGCGCTTGCGCTTATTGGAGATAAAATACCACGACTTCAATTAATAGTCGCAGGCGAATTTTATGATGACCAAAAGACATACGAAGTACAAATTGAAAGATTAGGACTGCACGATAAAGTTCAACTGCACAATAAATTTATTACTGACGCAGCCATTCGAAGTTATTTCTGCGCAGCAAACGTAGTAGTGCAGCCTTACCGGCATGCTACACAAAGTGGGGTAACGCCACTGGCCTATCATTTTGAAACGCCTATAATTGTTACAAACGTCGGTGGTTTGGCGGCACTGGTCCCCGATGGAATCGTGGGGCTAGTAGCTGAGCCAACGGCTTCGTCGCTGGCTGAAAAAATTTTATTATTTTACCAGACCGGTGGTGAACACTTTCATCCGGGATTAATAAATGAAAAAAAGAAGTATAGCTGGAAAGTAATGACAGATGCAATTATAGAACTTGCTGAAACTACAGGAAAAAGTGTTTAATAACTGCTGTGGTCGGGCTCATCCCTGACTCTTGAATTCTCTACCTTTGCATTTATAAATAAAATGTTCTTATGCTGCAGGATAAAATAAAAACACTCATCAGGGATTCTATAAGTACCAAAGAAAGCCTGCTAAAAGATGAAGTGACGCTTCAAGCAATAGAGTCATGTGTGTCCTTACTATTGACTTCTTTTAAAAATGGAAATAAAGTCTATTTCTGTGGAAACGGCGGAAGCGCTGCCGACGCACAACACCTTGCAGCCGAATTGAGCGGCCGTTTTTACCTGGATAGGGATGCTCTGCCTGCAGAAGCCCTACATGTAAATTCGTCATACATGACGGCCGTAGCAAATGATTACAGCTATGATGTCGTTTACTCGAGGCTCGTGAATGGCTTTGGCAATAAGGGTGATGTCCTCATAGGATTAAGCACCTCAGGTAATAGCCGTAATATTATTAAAGCGATAGAAGCCGCAAAAGAAAAGGAGATGGTCACTATTGGATTTACAGGCAGGTCGGGTGGATCCATGCTTGACATTTGCGATTATATACTTCGGGTGCCATCAGACATTACCCCGCGTATCCAAGAAAGTCATATCCTGCTTGGGCATATAATCTGCGAACTGGTAGAAGAACAATATTTCGGGTCAACCGAGCACATGATTCAGTCAGCTACTTTATAAATCGTTCATGCTACCTCTTCAAACTATTGATAGAAATTGGACCTTATTTCTGGATCGCGATGGTGTCATCAATCATGAGAAACCCATGGATTACATCCACACATGGGGAGAATTTAAATTCTACGATGGTGTGCAGGAGGCAATGAGAATTTTTGCCAAAATATTTCCCCGCATCATCATTGTAACAAATCAAAAAGGCGTTGGTAAAGGAATAACAAAACTGGAAAACCTTGAGGTTATTCATAGCAATATGAAGGCAGAGATCGTGGCTGGAGGAGGGAGAATAGATGCCATTTATTTTTGCAGTGACCTGGATGATAACAGCCCGAATCGTAAACCACAAACAGGTATGGGTAAGCAGGCCATTGAGCAATACCCTGATATAAAGATAGAAAATTCAATTATGGTAGGGAATACCATGAGCGACATGCAGTTTGGTCGGAACCTGGGAGTGTTTACTGTTTTCCTGCCCACAACACGGCATGAAGTAGCCTTGGATGATGGGCGCATTGACGCAGTTTATCCGAGTTTAATCGCCTTTGCGAGAGCATTATCAGGAAGATAAGCTTTAGTTAAATTTCAGACTTAAACTTTCTAACAACTTTTTGTTTAATAGGAGATGATTTATATTTGATTTAATGAAAATACTTACACTTACCATCGTCTCCATTATTTTGGGTTTCCAGGTTAACGCACAGGCATTAAATGGAAAGAACTTAAAGATATTAATGCAGAAAGAAGATTCTCTTAGGCCCCTGGCAAATCGCATCATCCAGGGAATCGAAGCATCTGATAAATTTAATGCAGACAGTTTGTTTACCAGGGGTTTTGTCCGAGCACTTGTTACAAAAAATTCTTTTGAATATGCCTTTGACTCCCTGCTTACAATATCGAAGATTTATGCCCCGGACAGTAGTTTCAGAATTTTTACCTGGCAGATGGTTATAAACGAAAATATAATCCGTCAGCACGGAGCCATACAAATGCATACGCCCGATGGCTCGCTAAAACTTTTTCCGCTTATAGATAAATCGGATGTAACAACGCACTATGCTGACACAATTGGCAATAATTATGGCTGGATGGGTGCAGTGTACTACAAGCTGATCTATACCAGCTACCAGGGAAAACCGTACTACACACTTTTAGGATTTGATGAAAATAACATTCGAAGCGATAAGAAAATTATTGAGGTACTTACGTTTGAAAACGGTCAGCCCGTATTTGGCAACCGGAATTTTGTTATCGAGAATGCAACTCCGGCAATGAAAAATATTGCCCGCTACGTTATGGAATTTAAAAAGGAGACCAGTCCCAGACTCACCTTCGACAAAGAACTAAACATGATTGTAATGGAGCATCTGGTGTCAGAATCCAACGAACCAAATAAGAAATGGACATTGATTCCTGATGGAGACTATGAGGGGTTTAAATGGATCAATGGTCGCTGGGCTTACGTTAGTAAAATCTTTAATGATGTCACCCCAGAGGGCAAAGAGCCTGTTCCGGCTCCAATCCGCAATACAATCGGCGACATTGACTACTCAAAGTTAAAAGGTAATGCTGGTGGTGAGCCAGTTAAACCTGTGCCACCTGTCAAAAAGGTGAAGAATTAATCGTATCAAAACACAAAATTTGGCAATTCAATTACAACGCAAGGAGGCACAAATTACAGGACTCCGCAAACGCGGAAAGTGCGCAGATGCTCAGAAGCCTTTATTCAATCCAGTACGCTACACGAAATGTCTTGTTGAGAGTGACAATCGCGTGATTACGCAAATTACGGGCGGCTGGAAGGCAGGATAAATATCCGTGGAAAGGGTTATCTCAGTATCTGGCGGACGCAGGTCGTACAATATGGCTATCCTGGCCTACCAGGTTTCCTGTAGTGCATTGTTTTAACCAAATAACGCATAAAATAAAAACGGATTTCCTTCCGTTATTTACTCATTGCATATTTTTAATTGCTTCTTCTCTTGTTACTTCCTTACAGCAATTGTATCCATTCCTGGAATCGGCTCGCCATGGTGGCATGTAAAGCAGTTAACCGTTTTGTAAATCGTAGTGCTGCTGTCGGAAAAATATTGCTTATTGATTCCGGCACACATGATCATCATCTTCCTGGCAATGGACTTTTCAGCCTTATCATCGCTTTCAAAAGCAATATGGTGTGTTTCTTTATCCTGGGCATGACAATACTTGCAACCCACACCTAATGCATGTTTGAAGGCATCCATGGTAGAGTCAAGCGCTTGCTTACTGATGTCTTTTGGAAGCACCTGCAGGTTCTTATATATCGGATCCACTTTCACGGAAGAAGCAAAGCCACTTATAAAAAAAAGCATTGCGGAAATGATGAGAACTGTTACAAATATTCGCATAGAAATTAATTTTTTATCACCCGCCTAAGTTCAAGCATATTTAAACTATTGGGATAAAAATGGTGAATGTTGTTGTGAACAAGATGCATAGCCACGTCGTACCATAAAGGTACAACAGGCGCGTCATAAATGATCAACCTGTCCATTTGCTGGTACAGGAGGTAGCGCGCTGAATCATTCGCCTCCCGGAGAGCCATTTCATAAAGCTGGTCGTAAGCCTTGTTACTGTAGCGTGTATAATTCGGTGGTGCAGGATTCTTTCCATAAAATACAGCAAGAAAATTTTCCGCATCCGGATAATCTGCAATCCAGCTCCCGCGAAAAAAAGTTGCCTGTGCCTTACTGGTTTGTTCGAGTAAAAGATTTTTTTGAATAGCTTCGACCTGGACTTTAATTCCTGCCTGGTTCAGCTCATTAGCAATATAAGAAGCAAGGTTAGCATAATTAGGTATAGTAAGCAGAGTGATCACTGGTAAACCCTCCCCCTGCGGGTACCCGGCTTCTTTCAATAATTCCCTTGCTCTCTCTATATTGTACGTGTAACCCTGCACTGCGGTCAAATTAAAGGATGGCAAACCCTTCGGTACAAACCCACTCTCGGCTGCCGTTCCTATAGAATTACGAAGGTATAACATCATCTTATGTCGGTCTATTGCAAAATTAATTGCCTGTCGGATTTTTACAATTCTAAGGGGTGAAGCCAATACGGCTGTATTTAGTGTGTCGACCAGGATTCCGAGGTATTCGATATTGAGATAGGGATGCTTATTCAGCGTCAACTTAGTGTCCCACTGTTTTTTTAGGTTTCCCGTTTTAGTTAAGAGCTCATCTTTAAATGACGCATCGATATCGTTAATAAAATCAAGGCGGCCTTGTTGGAACTCGAGGAATTCAGTGGCTTTACTATCGTAAAAGTTTACCTTGATTCCGTCAAGATAAGGGAGCGATGCACCACTGCTATCGGTTTCGAAATAATGGATATTTTTTTTCATTACAAGTGCCTGGCCTTCTTCCCAGGCAACGAGAGCAAAGGGACCAGTGCCAACGGGATGTCGCCTGAACTCCAGTTTATAACCGTCCACAGCTTCTTTCGGAACTATTGAACAGTATTGCATGCTTAAGATCCCAATGATGGGCTGAAAGGGTTCCAGTAACTTTATTTGAAATGTGCTATCATCGACTGCAGTGAACGGCGTAATACTGTCTACCCGGTTATTAAATATCCATGCCCCCGGACTGGCAGTTTTTTTAGCGATGATTCTGTAAAAACTGAAAGCTACATCCCCTGCATTTAACTGGCGCCCCTTACCATTTTTAAACACAGGATCATCATGAAAAAATACCTTTTGCCTGAGGTGAAAAGTAATGATTTTGTTTCCGCCCGAAAATTGCCAGGAAGTTGCCAGTGATGGTTTAATAATCATATTTTCATCAACCTCTACAAGAGTATTGTATAGCTGGTGAATCGGCCACATGACTGATTGGTTTTTAGCAAACGCCGGGTCAAGGCTGGCAATGCCGGAAACCTCATTGTAATGAAAAATATTTTTATGTTCACCGTGAGAACTGCATCCGGCAACAGCCGCCAACAGTACAATGATAAAACCAATGTAAAGTGAGAAAAAAGATTGGTTGGTTTTTATTTCCGCATTCATCTTGCATAAAAGTATCAAAAAAGAGAAACAATGTTTTGTTTTATTCGCCGCCTGTAAAATAACCTTTAAGAGGCAGGTGGGATTCCTTAAATTTATAGTTATAAAACACCATATTGAATGGCTTCACGATTTTTCAACAAAATGCAATATTCAAAAATATTTTTTTTGAGGTTTGCTTTTACGCTCTTCATCCTTAGTTTTTTAGAACTTCCGGGGGCAGAAGCCCAGTATTTAAATAAGAAGTTGAGTTTTACCAGACAGGACACGTTGCGCGGGAGCGTTGGCGCGGGAAGATTGGGCTGGGATGTTTTAAAATATAATATTACTGTTGAACCCGATTTTAGCACCAAATCTATCAGGGGCAAAAATATCATTAGTTTTTTTGATATAGGGGTAAAGCTCATGCAGCTCGATTTGCAGGAACCAATGCAGATTGACAGTATTAGCTATAATAATCGTCTTGTTAGTTTTAGGCGCGACGGAAATGTATTTTTTCTCATGCTTAGGGACTCAAGTGCCAGGTACAAAATAAAACCCGACAGGGATAGCATTACCGTACACTTTTCAGGAACACCAAGGGAAGCGGTGAAACCACCGTGGGACGGTGGATGGATCTGGAAAAAAGATAAACAAGGAAATCCCTGGATGTCAGTAGCCTGCCAGGGACTCGGCGCCAGTGCCTGGTACCCCTGTAAGGATATACAGAGTGACGAACCAGGCGAAGGGGCATTACTTAATATCATTGTACCCGACAGTTTAGTAGCGGTAGGTAATGGACGTTTGATAGAGGAGAAAGCATTATCAGCAGGCAAGAAAATGTACTCCTGGCAGGTTAAAAATCCTATCAACAATTATAATATCGTTCCTTACATCGGCAAGTATGTACACTTTCAAGAAATCTTTCCTGGCTTGAAGGGTAAACTGGATATGGATTATTGGGTACTTAATTACAACCTCGAAAAAGCGCGAATACAGTTTGCGGATGCCCCGCGGATGATGAAAGCTTTTGAATATTGGTTTGGGCCTTATCCATTTTATGAAGACGGGTATAAACTTGTTGAGGCGCCACACCTCGGGATGGAGCACCAGGGTGCTATAGCATATGGTAACGAATTTCAAAACGGGTACCTGGGACGCGATCTGTCGGGGAGCGGCTGGGGAAAAAAGTTTGACTTTATCATTGTTCATGAAAGCGGGCATGAGTGGTTTGCCAATAATATCACCAGCAATGATATTGCCGATATGTGGATACATGAAGGGTTCACGAATTATAGTGAAACATTATTTACGGAATACTATTTTGGAAAGGAGGCGGGCAACGACTACCTAATTGGCTCCAGAAAAAACATAGTTAATGATATACCTATTATCGGGCCTTACGGAGTTAACAAAGAAGGAAGTGGCGACATGTACTGCAAGGCAGGCAACATGCTTCATCTGATTCGGCAGGTGATGAAGAATGATGCAAAATTCAGGGCAATGCTCATTGGGTTAAACAAAACTTTTTATCACCAGACCGTGTCGACCAAACAGATAGAAGGTTACATCAATAAATTCTCCGGTATAAATTTTAGCAAACTTTTTGATCAATATCTTCGGACCACTCAGGTACCTGTATTAGAATTAAAGGAAGAGGGTAAATTCATCTTATACCGGTTCAGCAATAGCATTGACGGATTTACAATCCCGGTCAAACTTATCGGTGAAGCTCAGCATTGGGTTAAACCGACCCAAAGTTGGCAACAACTTACAGGAAAAAGGGAAAACTTCGCAAATTTAAAACTGGACAGAAACTTTTACATCATAACTAAAAAGCTACCATAAAAAAACTGCCCATGTTCATCACGGGCAGCCTGGAAAAATTGTAACATGCTAATTTTTAGTGACGGAACATTCATTCACGCGACGGGCGCCAATGAATTTAGCCGAATAATATGACTCGCTCAGATTGTTGATTGTAACTCCACTGCTAACACTGGAATGCACAAAAAATCCATTGCCAAGATAAAAGCCCACATGACTCACACCTCCATGGGTATTAAAAAACACAAGGTCGCCTTCTGACATCTGATCGGCAGACACTTTCTCTGAACTGGCAAACTGCTCTCTGGCTGTTCGTGGAAGATTAAAACCGTAAACAGAACCAACCAGCAAGCCTACGAAAGCGCTGCAATCGATTCCTTTTTTTGTGGTCCCGCCAAACCGGTAACGTGTATGCCACCACTCATCGATAAAAGAAAATAGGCGAACGTTAGATAAAGATTCAACCTGACGATTTAATAACTGTGCAAATTTAAATTGGATATGGCCGCACATCTCGGTAGCCAGTGAGCCTGCAAATACAACCGGGTTAACAGTTCTTAAAAACGACCGTGACGGTATCGGATTTGAAGATTCTGATACCCCGGTACTAATTGAATTGTCTGCCTTTAATAAAATGTCATCAATGAATCTCAAAGATGGTTGGGCAGATGCTGTGAATGATGTTCCTGAAAAAATGCATAAAGCAACAGAAACAAAAAACAAGTTTTTCATACGTAAAATTTGGATTTACACGTATGTACGACTTAGTCTTGTGTTATTAATTCTTCTTTGTTTTGTGTACTCACCTGTCGTTAAATCCCTTTCTTTGTGCCTTGTCCTACAAACAATTAAAAAAATAATTTCTCTCTTTAAACTCCGCGAATATAGGGATTATTGCATTCTGAGGAAATCTTTCCCCAGATTTCTAAAAGTTTTAGGTGCCAATATTCTAATATATTGTTGGAAACCCGGATGTATTGTTTACTGTTTTTCAGTAAATTTATAGCCCAATATGTAATAAGCGGCAAATCGTTATTTTTCATAAAAAAAAACCAACTTAAAAAAATTACTATGTCAATTAAAACAAAGTGGACCATCGATCCGACACATTCGGAAGTAGGGTTTAAAATAAAACACCTCATGATCGCCAATGTGAAAGGAACGTTTGCAGTGTTTGAAGCCAACGTAGTTACGACCGGCGATGACTTTATGTCGGCGGAAATAGATTTTGATCTTGACCCTTCCTCCATAGATACAGGCAATGCTGACCGTGATACCCATCTTAAGAGTGCTGATTTCTTCGATGTGGAAAGTCATAAGCAGATAACCTTTCGCGCCAATACGGTTGAAAATGTAGACAACGATGGGAGCTATGAGTTATGGGGGGATCTTACTATCAAAGGCATCAGCAAAAAAATTAAGCTCGATATTGAATTTGGCGGCGTAGCGAAAGATCCATGGGGAAACGAAAAAGCCGGATTTACAATCAATGGAAAAATACATCGTAAAGACTGGGGCCTTGTCTGGAATACCGCTCTCGAAGCGGGGGGTGTTGTGGTAAGTGATGAAGTTAGACTCAACTGCGAGATTGAACTCGTTAAATCTAACGAAGAGATAACGGAATAGCAAAACATCATATAAAAACACCCGCGAAAGGCGGGTGTTTTTATATATTTGACTTTCATTATCATGCATTCTACTCAGTATTATAAGTAGACTTACAACGGTCGCTTCCTGTCCTGAACCTCACAACTTTGTTCAAACGGTAAGCTTTCATGGTGACCAGGGTGAACAAACTATCTAATTACACTCTCAGTAAGCTGCTTTACTGCGTTTCTATACACTTCGAGATAAATCTGGCAAAATGCTATTAATTTAAAATATTAACAATTAGTTTTATTGGGACGCTTACCCGAGATAATTCAGGATTTTTTTTAAACCTCAAATAACAATTATCATGAAGACGTCAATTTTTTTCATTGCTGCATTTTGTTTCATTTTGTCAGCTAACAGTTCGGCACAAACTTCGAAGATGAATGCCTCGCTTCCTTACAAGGCTACTTATACTTCCAACTTTAAGATCGGAAACCAAAAGTATGCGGCGATGGTCCTCGACATGTGGAAAGACTGGGATGACAACAATTTAGAACGGCATAATTATATGTCGGACACCCTGACCATGTATTTTCCTGATGGTTCAGTAACTAAGGGTATGGCCGAAAATCTCGCCGCAGCAAAAAAATATCGTGGCTCAATGAAATCTGTAAAATCAATCATTTATGCCTGGGTCCCACTCTTAGCTGTCGATAAAAATGAGGAAGCAATTTGTGTTTGGGGCGAAGAAGAGGACGCGATGAATGACGGGACGACTTCCAAAAGATCTGTGCATGAAGTTTGGTTTTTTAACAAAGACGGAAAGGTCTCCGCAATGCGGCAGTGGAGCTCTAAACTACCCCCAACTCCATAAAATGTAATCTTATCGTCAATCTGTTAAACAGTTTAATTATGTTAGTGCAATCTATGTTGGGAGAGTTTGATCACGAAGTGCAGAATACGAGAAATTTATTGCAGGCCATACCCGATTCGGCGCTTGATTTTAAACCCTCCCCTATATCATGGACAACTGCCCAACTTGCTTCACACATTGCGGAGGTTTATAATTGGTACGCTCCTACTGTGCAGCAGCCGGTATTTGATATGGCTACTTATAAATATGATAAGGGTGATATTACCAGTATGAAGAACATCGTTGAAAAATTTGAACAGAATGCGAGCGCCGCGCGGGACGCATTGGCATCGGCATCTGATGAATCCATGCTGGAAGAATGGAAAATGGTGATGGGAACAGACGAACCCGTCTTTCCAGTTATGCCCCGGGCGCAGGTAATGCGTGGCTTTCTAATGAACCATTTATATCACCATCGCGGAGAAATGATCGTCTACTTGCGCAGTACAGGTAATAAAGTTCCTTCCATTTATGGCCCAACTGCTGAAGAATCGATGCGATAAAAAAAATTAACTGCAGCTGCATGAAGTCGCAGCTGCAGTTGTTTATGATCGGTGGGTTTCACAGTTCCTTTCCATGTCATAATGGAAGTTGGCTATTGGTTAAAGCGGAGAATTTTGATTTAGCCGTAAGCAACACGGCTGTTAGCAGGATAGTTATTATGTTAATTCCGCTCAAAATTTAAAAGGTCGACAATAGTACTTCCTTTACTTACATGTTGTAGCCTGATACTAGTTTCGCTCTGCTGAAACACCAGCCAGTCTTCGCTAGATTCTGAAAATGCGCCCGCAGCAGAAAAAAGCAGGGTGAATTTAATTTTCGAGTCATCTGTCCCTGCCGACCATGTACCGTCGACCCTTATTGAATTTTTCGTAGCTGTCACGGTTCCGTTGGTGTTAAAAATAAAGGAATATCCCGTCAATGAGTTAGTCGAGTCAACCCCGTTTTGTAAAAAATAACTCGCCCTCCAGGAGTTTACAGCGATGTGGGCTTTAAAAGCCGTCACATCTGACGAGTCGGAACTTACTGTGTCCTTTTTGCAGGATGAGAAAACCATGATTATGGCAGTTAAAAAGAAAAAAACGTGTTTCATGATCTGTTATTTAAAAGATTAAAAAGGGTTTAAAGTATTTAGTAACCTCTCATTCAAGATTTGTAACCAGTCTTTAAAAAATAATTTCCGGGGCTCACTGCCATGGATTTGCTACATTTATAGCCTATGCGCAACCATGTAGGTTACAATAGCGAATTCAGTATTGACTTAACTTTAAAATGGTATGTTTTCCTTCAAACTTATATTTTCTCTCCACCTATTTTTATGTTTTATCCTCTGCCTAAGCAGTTGCACTAAAACTTCAGCGGATCTCCCAAACCCTTCAGGCACTTATCAACTGAGCTACGGCGATTCAATTCTTTATCTGAGGAACCAGGCTACTGATTATGTCGTCTTTCCAACTGAAACGCGAGCGGGGAGATATTCAGCCTTTCCCGACGGGATACAGGTTGATGAAAAAACGGGTGCAATTAACCTTAGTAAAAGCGAAACGGGCTTAAGGTACCGAATTACGTATTTCTCCGCTGCGGGTGATTCTTCAAGTACGGTTATTGTGCTTTCAGGAATCACTTTTCGCGACCACTTCTACTACTTATCAAAGGGAGATTCCATTTCCAAACCGATCTACAATGCAAGTGAGTCGAGAACTCTACCACTGGCTGGCTCGAATTTCGATGAAGGAAATAATGCCAATTCCGGCGGTTGCTCGGTTAAGACCAACAACGGAACCATTAACCTTGCAGAAACTGTTCGCAATGGCGTTTTCGGAAGTATTCCTGCTAACAATGAACGAAGAGATTTTGATATTGCTTACAGGATTAATGACCAAAGTGGTAAATCATTAAACAACTTGCGGGTGCGATTGTACTACTATGCGACTCTGAGCGATGTAGCCCCAGATCTCCTGCAAACTTTGCAAGACAGACAACTGGAAGGCGTATTTATAGGAGGCAGACCTGGCTCAGCTTCTACTACCGAAAATATTGCAAAACCACGCCCACCTTGTGTAATTATAATCGCTAATTAAATACGCAATTTTCACCCGCGAGTAAATGCAAATGAAACAATACATTTTTCTTTTCGTATTACTTTCATTCAGCATGATCTTCTCATTTTCGCAGGATTCTTTGAATAGAGATACAATAGTTGATTATACACTTGCTGTCAGGTATTTTCACGACGCAGAAAAAGCATCAAATATAAGTGGGAATCAGGGAGAATTAAAACAGGACAGACTGAACATCGCCGCCCTCGAGAAGTTTAACGCATTTATCGCGCATCACCGAAACAACTTTCCTGATTTATTTTTATTTGATAGCTATTTAAAGGCTGGGTTGATAGAACATTATTTCGACAGTTTATCCCTTGCTCAAATTTGCTACAGTAATGCCATTCATTTGAAGTGGTTAATCCCGCCTTCACAGGATTCGTTGTTATTTAAGCCATACTTGTTTTCAGGCAGCATTTTTTATACACACCACGAATATGATTCAGCAGAGCATTACTACCAGCTTGCTGATGAAATAACGAGCCATTACCAGGTTCCTCTAGAAGAATCAGAAAGGTTATATAACCAAATGGGTGCGCTTTTTTTTGAAACAGGC
>JANXYS010000118.1 GCA_025355935.1 Chitinophagales bacterium
GCCGTAACATCAGGATTTTTACCTTTGCTATCCTCCGATTCAACCTTAATTTTCGCAGAGAAGGTTTTGAAATCAATGTAATTCCTGGCTAAATTTTCCCGGGTATTCTTAGCAAGATTAATTGCCTCATTTCGAGTGGTATCTTTTGGACCGATGGCATTATTAATAACCCGCTTTGCAGGGCTGCATGAAAATAAAATTATCTGCGTTGCAATTAATAAGCCTGTAATAAATTTTGTCATAATAAAAAATTTTAGTGAGTCCCTGTGTGGCCGAAGCCTCCAGTTCCACGCTGGGTATCATTCAATTCTTGTACCACGCTCAATCTTGCATTTTCTACTTTAGCAACTACTAACTGGGCAACCCTCTCACCGCAATTTATAACTTGTTCCTCGTTACTCAGATTTACCAGTAATACCCTTACTTCTCCCCGGTAGTCGCTGTCAATCGTGCCAGGGCTATTCAGACATGTAAGACCATTTTTCACGGCAAGCCCGCTTCTTGGCCGTACCTGCACTTCGTAACCCGTGGGGATTTCCATGAAAATTCCGGTGGGAACCAGGTAACGCTCTAACGACTTCAGCGTTATAGGTTCGGTGATATTTGCCCTGATATCCATTCCGGCCGATCCCTCCGTAGCATACGCAGGAATTGCATTTTCGGAGTTGTTGATGATGTTGATACTAATGCTCATGAGTTCCTTAAAATATTAGCTGATCAAAAAAAATAATTCCTTCTATTTTTTTAATTCTGGCAAAACTATCTAAAAATATTCAAGTGCCGCTCGCGAATCCGGTATTGTACAAAATGATTTTGGACCGCCAGCACCTTGCTACAATCTTTAGAAATAGTGAACAGTACTTTCGGGAAAAAATGGTTACACCATCAAACTTGCGAGCACCATCTTACAGACATAAAAGTGTTGATTAAATCTGTAACCATTCTTAGTGGCCGGCATTAAACTTTACAAAGGAGTACTGTTGCACTGGCGAAAAGGCCCTCTTCGCGACCAGCAAAACCCATGGTTTCGGTAGTGGTTGCCTTTACAGAGACGTCCTCTGAAGTTACTTCGAGAATAGAAGCAATTACTGACTGCATTTGGGGAACGAAAGAAATGATTTTAGGCTCCTCCAGGCAAAGGGTAGAATCAACATTAACCACCCGGTAACTTCTTGCCTTGATTAATTCGTATGTTTTGCTTAATAGAATTTTGCTATCGATATTCTTATAATTGTCATCATTGTTAGGGAAATGTTTGCCTATGTCTCCCAAGGCAAGTGCGCCAAGCAGAGCATCGCATATAGCATGTAGCAGCACATCAGCATCGCTATGCCCGACCGCTCCTTTATGATGCGGAATTTTGATACCCCCGATCCATAGCTCGCGGCCATGAACGAGTTGGTGAAAATCCACGCCGGATCCAATTCTGTAACTCATATATTAAAATTAAGAAAAACCCTTTTTGATTTAACAAAAAAGCGTTCCGTTGAACGGAACGCTTTTGAAATATTTTATAACTGATTTATTTGCCTTCAAAAATAAGGCTGAATCTTAAAGTATTTGAAAGTGGGTTACGATTGATGCCTGATCCGGAAGGGAGCAAGTAAGCAAAATTTAATCCCAGGGTATTATATTTCAAACCTGCACCTACTGTAAAATACTTACGATTTCCTTTGTATTTATTTTCGTAAAAATAACCAGTACGGAAGGAGAACTGATTTTTATACCAGTATTCTGCACCGAGTGATGCGGTTACTTCTTTAATTTCTTCTCCGCCTCCTGTATCTCCAAATGAGCTAAACCAGCTGCTAACAACTCCTTTCGAGCGATAATCAGCAACATTGGCAGAATCGAAAGAGTTTGGAGGTGTTGGAACCAACAGCTTGTTCAGATCCAGTCCAAAAGTAATTTTGTTATCTGCGTCAAAGGTTTTTGTATAAGCCCCACCAACTCCAAAGTTAGCTGGGATGTAATCTTTTTGAGTATTGTCATTTGTGTAACCAATCTTAGCACCGAGGTTACTCAAAGTAACACCCCAGTTGAAACCAGCTCCTGCTTCGTTCAAGCCATGATGGTAAAAATGAAGGTCACCAGCAACTGAAGATCCCTTTTTGTAAGTTAAACCTGTGGTTCCTGAATAACCATTTGCCAGATCAGAACTTATATATCGAACAGCAACCCCAAGGCCCGATTTAGGCCCAAGTTTCCGGGAGTAACCTGCATCAATAGAATACTCACGAGGACGGCCATTACCATTGATGTTTCCGTTACCATCCGTGAACTGAATATTTCCCAGACTGAAATACCTGAATCCCAGGGATAGAGCCTGTGTTTCATCTAATTGATAGTAGCCTGCAGCAGAAGCCAAGTAAACGTCTTTAAGGTCAAGATCATTTAACCACGGAGTATAAGTAACCGAGAAAGCAGATTTTGCAGTAGCAAAAGGAGTTTTAGCGAGATTCCAGAATGCGGAGTTGGCATCAGGTGAAGTAGCAATACCAACGTCGCCCATTCCACCGCTACGGGCATCGGGAGATATCCTTAAAAATGGCACTGCGGTAGTAACTACGTTAATCGGGTTTGTTGTTTGAGCATTAAGCGTAGCCACCCCGCCCAATAACATCACTAAGGCAGTTAGCTTCAAAATTGCTTTTTTCATGCGAATTGTTTGTCTTGATTAGGTAGACGTACCTCTATAAGCGTTTATTTATTGTTCTAATAGTTGATGTTCTTGTATGTGTAAAAATAACAGATTAAGTTTAAAAGAACAAAAAAACTAGCCCGTATGAAAAATCAAATGTAAAATTAATACTATATTTTATCGCCCTGTTGATCTGTGAAAAACGGGCTTGCAAAGCTTAAACGAGAATATCTGAAGAATATTTTGCTTTTTATGCAAAATGTATAGTTCCGGTCCTGTTTTTGAATAGCGTAATACAAATAAATCTTAAAAATTATTGGATGATTATCTATTAGTAGTAAAACATTTATATTCGCAACTAGTAATGCTCCCAAAACAATAATAGAGAAAACCTTTCGTTAAATAATTTGCAAAACGAATGCACATGCAAAAAATAATTTCAGCACGAAGTCTGATGATAGTAGCCCTAGCTGCTATTTCTTTAACCGCCTGTAAAAATGGTGGCCTTTTCAAAAAAAAGAAAGGAAAATCCGATGTAACCGGGTGGAACTATGACGATAAAAACATGGGCAATTTCCATGTTGCTAAAGTTAAGTATCCAAAAGCAGGACCCGGACTTGTATTCGTACAAGGTGGCTCCTTTGTTATGGGAGCAAAGGATGAAGATGTAATGGGAGATTGGAACAATAGTCCGCGCCGTATTACCGTTCCGTCATTTTTTATCGATGAAACTGAGGTAGCGAATGTACACTATCGTGAGTACCTCTACTGGCTTGAAAATACATTTTCAAATGATACGGCCATTATCAATAAGGCCTTGCCTGATACCCTCGTGTGGAGGGAAGAGCTGGCTTACAATGAACCATACGTAGAATATTACTTCAGGTTTCCTTCTTATAATTACTACCCGGTTGTAGGGGTTTCATGGCAGCAGGCGTACGACTTTTGTATCTGGAGAACGGATAGGGTAAATGAATTAAACCTGATGAAAGGTGGTTATCTAAAAAAGGATGCTGCCACACGCGGAATGAAAGGTGCCGGAGCGGAAGGTTCGTTTAACACGGAAACCTACCTGATGAATCCGGATCTGATTCAGAACAAGGGCAAACCAAAAAATACAAAAAACCTTCCTAAAGATGTCAATGGTCGCCCACGTGCCAGTGTAAGAATGGAAGATGGAATTCTTAATATGGGATACCGGTTACCAACAGAAGCTGAGTGGGAATATGCCGCTTATGGTCTTTTGGCCCAGAACCCCAGCCCTCGTAAAAAAGAAGGCAAATCAGGTGAAGAACTTAGGAGCAATCAACAAATATATTCTTGGAGCAAAAATCCGAATGGCTTAAGAGATAACCGCAGAGGATCATGGCAGGGTAAGTTTCTTGCCAACTTTAAAAGAGGTTCGGGAGATAACATGGGTATTGCGGGTGGTTTGAATGACAGAGCTGCAATTCCTGGAAATGTAAAATCATTTTATCCGAATGCCTTTGGTTTATATAATATGAGTGGTAACGTGAGTGAGTGGGTTGGTGACGTTTACCGGGCGCTAACACCTACTGACGGACAGGATTTTAACTACTTCCGTGGTAATAAATTTCAGAAGTATTATAAGAACAGCTCGGGTGAATATGAAAGAGATAGCCTTGGACGTTTAAAAAAGTCTGATATCTCAGATGAAGAAGTGAAGAATCGTTCGAACTACCAACATAACAATGTAATTAATTACCTGGATGGTGACTCCGCAAGCGGTGTCTACTATGGCTACGGAGTTAGCTCACTGATCAATGACGAATCAAGAGTTATTAAAGGTGGCAGCTGGAACGACAGGGCTTACTGGTTATCGCCCGGTACAAGAAGGTTTATGCAACAGTCTACTGGTGCAAGCACGGTAGGATTCCGTTGTGCGCAAACATACCTCGGACCGCCGGAAGGACCCGGGTTCAAAGACGGAAATAACTTTCCTTCGAGAAAACAAAATAGCAGGAAAAAAAATAAATAAACGAAAAGCCTCCGAAATAATCGGAGGTTTTTTTTTGAAGAAACTTTTATGATCCCTTACATTTGAACAATGCAAATTGATGAGATATATAAATGCTTCCTGCAATACCCTTCTATTAAAACAGATAACCGAAAGATAGGTGCCGGCGACATCTTTGTAGCATTGAAGGGCCCAAATTTTAATGGCAACGATTATATTAAGCAGGCTTTGGAAGCAGGCGCGGCATATTGCATCACCGACGAAAATGTGCTACCTGAAAATAATAAAGTGATTGCCGTAGATAATTGCCTGGCAACATTACAGGAACTCGCAAAAATTCACCGGTCTACGTTCGATATCCCGTTTATCGCTATAACAGGCAGCAATGGAAAAACCACTACAAAGGAACTCGTTCACCAGGTATTGTCAAAAAAGTTCAGGTGTTATACAACTGAAGGAAATTTTAATAACCATATTGGTGTACCGCTCACTATTTTAAAGATTAAGTCTGACGCACAGATTGCTGTAATAGAAATGGGCGCAAATCACCTGCTGGAAATAAAAGGCTATTGTGAATATGCTATGCCAACATGGGGCAACATAACAAACTGCGGTAAGGCACACCTGGAGGGATTTGGGTCGGTTGAAAACATTATCAGGGGTAAGGGGGAATTATTTGACTACCTACGGGAAAACGACGGATCTATTTTCATGAATGCTGACTATGATTACCTGGTGAAACTCAGCACAGGCATTCGCAATATCGTTAGCTATGGCTCTACCAACTCAGAAGCTGATTTCGTAGGAGAAGCAGTAAAAGATAATGAATTGCTGGAGGTAATAATGACAAAAGGTATGAGCTTCACCTCAGTGAAGACAAAACTTGTAGGTGGGTACAATTTACCAAACGTCCTTACTGCAATCAGCATCGGTAAAACTTTTGGGGTGGAGGACGATGATATTAAAGCTGCCCTTGAAAGCTATGAACCATCGAACAGCCGTTCTCAGCTCATACAAAAAAACACCAACAAAATTATCCTTGACGCCTATAATGCTAACCCTACCAGCATGGCGGCAGCCATTGAAAATTTCGCGGGTATGGAAGGTGATAATAAGGTTCTGATATTGGGAAGCATGAAAGAGTTAGGCGCAGACACAGCAAAGGAACACGAGCAAATCATTTCATTAATTTCTACTTACAGCTGGAAGAAGGTTTTGCTGGCCGGGGATGGTTATCAAAAAGTACCGGCAAACATCACTCATGTAAAAACATCATTGGAAGCCGCTGAATGGTTTAAGCACCAAAACTTTGAACATTGCCAGGTTTTAGTGAAAGGAAGCCGTGGCATGCAAATGGAAAAAGTACTGGAATGATGGCTTAAATTATGCAGAAGCGCTTACATTTGCAGCCCGCAACTTTGGAGAGTTGTCCGAGTGGTTGAAGGAGCACGCCTGGAAAGTGTGTATATGGGAAACTGTATCGAGGGTTCGAATCCCTCACTCTCCGCTAAACATTTTAAGCCCCTTTTTGGAGCTTTTTTGTTTAGCTCTCCGTATAAACTCAAAAGTCTAAATCCACCAAGCTGGTGAGTTTAGCACTGTTTTAGCACTGGATTTTTGACCGTCTGAATTGATTATCAACCGTTTCATTTCGGTTTAGCACTGTTTTTCTTAATCGTAGCCAGCCCTCGACGCTTACTTACA
>JANXYS010000136.1 GCA_025355935.1 Chitinophagales bacterium
TGTAAGGGCGCGCGAGAACCGGCATCCACACACAGAGACCCTTTTCACAAAACCAACCCGCATATCTGCGCGAGCGTGCATTTCCGCGACAGCGGTTAGAGATGCCAAACATGATTCTGGATGCTTTAGAAAAAGAACCATTGAGATGAGCGGGCCGACCTTCCGCTTTAACTCTTACTAATTGCCGCACGGTATGTCCATTGCAGTGTTGACGCGCTGGCTGGCGGAATACGCGGAGCGATTTATGTCCGCCTTGATTTTTTAGTTCTTTTGCATCAAGGCAAAAGAACAAGCGAAAAAAGAAGAAAAGATGAAAAACATATTTTGCTCTAATTGGTAAAAAAACATATCGACGCAAGTTACTTGTTGAGTGAGTGGTCAGGGCCGTAGGGATATGTAAGGGCGCGCGAAAACCGGCATCCACACACAGATACCCGTTTCACAAAGCCCGCCGCGGCATATCTGCGCGCGAACTGGCAAAACGCATATCCGATTGAGCGGCTAGTGGCTCTCCACGATACTCACCGCATAACCCCCACCCGCAACCGAAACCTGCGAGAGCTTTGAATTGCTTGTGATCTTCATCTTACGAATAGTGTAGGCTTGCGGATTTGTTTTATAATCCGCAGTTTTGCCATCGGCATAAATCGTGGCGATATATTTTTTACCAGGCTCTAAGAAATTAAAACTGATGTTCGACGTGCGCACCTGGTCGCCATTTACATTTCCTATAAACCACTGTCCAGTTTTTTTTGCTTTACGAGCCACCGTAATATAATCGCCGGGCTCGGCTTCAAGGTACTTGCTGTCGCTCCAGTCTACGGCTACGTCTTTGATGAATTGAAAAGCATCCGGGAAGCGATTATAATTTTCGGGAAGGTCGGCCGCCATTTGTAAAGGACTGTACATCGTAACATACAGGGCAAGTTGGTTGCACAAGGTGCTATTGACGTGTGAGTGATTATCAGGATTAATTTTGCTGATATCCATTTCAAAAATACCGGGTGTATAATCCATCGGGCCGCCCAATAATCTTGTAAAGGGCAGTACGGTAACGTGGTTTGGTTTGGAGCCACCGAATGCCTGGTATTCCGTTCCCCTTGCTGATTCATTACCGATCAGGTTCGGCCATGTGCGGGCAATCCCGGTAGGACGAACAGCCTCATGCGCATTCAGCATGATATGATATTGTGCAGCTTTTTCGATTGCGTACTGGTAATGATTGACGGTCCATTGATCGTAGTGATTTTCACCTCGCGGAAGAATAGGTCCTACGTAACCGCTTTTCACCGCATCGTACCCATGCTCGTTCATAAATTTATAAGCGGTATCCATGAACCGTTCGTAGTTGCGGGTCGAGCCAGACGTTTCGTGGTGCATGATCATTTTAATGCCTTTCGATTTCGCATAGGCATGCAGTGCGTCAACATCAAAGTCTGGATAGGGAGTTACGAAATCAAATACATAATCCTTGGAACGACCAAACCAGTCTTCCCAGCCTACATTCCAGCCTTCAACAAGTACTGCATCAAGACCGTTTGCTGCGGCAAAATCAATGTACTTTTTTACGTTTGCGTTGTTGGCGCCATGGGTACCATTGGGCTTTGCATGTTTGAAGTCTGTGATGCCCAATTGTACGGAAGGAAAATCGTTCGTGTACGACCAGGAGCTCTTGCCGGTAATCATTTCCCACCAAACGCCAACATACTTAACGGGTTTGATCCAGGAGGTTTCTTTTATTTTCGAGGGCTCGTTAAGGTTATACGTCATTTTTGAGGCCAGGATCACCCGCGCATCGTCGCTCGCGATGATGGTACGCCATGGGGTAGTAAATGGAGCTTGTATGTAACCCTTATCTCCATTAGCATCGGGAGTTAGCCATGATTCAAACACCAGGGCCTTATCGTCGAGATTTAAATGCATGCAGGAATAATTGATAAGTGCGGCTTCATGCAGGTTTATGTAGATGCCTTCCGCAGTTTTTAATTGCAGCGACGTTTGCACGCCGGTTGTGGAAAAGGAAGTTTGCGATAAATTTGCGGTACGGGCTTTTGACTGCAGTACACGGATCTCAGACAATTTAGAGCGGGTATAATCATATTCCTGCGTATCGTAGTCACCGGGTATCCAGAAAGCGGTATGATCGCCCGTCATGGCAAACTGGGTACGTTCCTCTTTGATGATGAAGTACACCAGGTTTTTTTGCTCAGGGAACTCATACCGGAAGCCCAGTCCGTCGTTGAACAAACGGAAACGGATGACCATTTTGCGGGCAGTTTCGTTCTGCGTAAGCGTTATGGCGAGTTCGTTATATTGATTTCTTATTTTATCCACTTCTCCCCACACAGGAACCCAGGTTTCATCGAAGGAGGATGCCTTGCTGTCTGTTACCACAAAGTCATTTAGCAGCGACTTCTTATCATTTTTTAAATAGAAACCAAGTTTGCCTGGCTTAATGATTTCTTTTCCTTTGAAGCTGAGGTTATATACCGGTGACCCGCTATCCTGCAAATTAAAGTGCATTTTAAAATTATTGTCGGGCGACTGCAGATCCTGCGCTGTTGCGCTAGCAAAAAGAAAAAAGGTTAGCAGAATTAAAAGCAAGTTCTTATTCATATATACTATTTTATGTATGTTGATCTAAAATTTTGAAAAGTGAAACTTTTTTCCTTTTGGAGGCACAAGTTATTCCATTATTTGCTTTTGCAAGTTAGAATTGGACGATGGGATAATTACGTCTGAGTTCTGGGCTAGGGTGCAAAAGGAATGTTTCTCCCGATCGGGAAATAAATATTTCGTCCGGAATAGAAAAAAACTCTGACTGACTTATACAGTGGAGATAAGGAGGTTATGTCGGTTTAGGCTAACCGTGAGCATGAGATCGGCATAAACAATCCATTAATTATTTGGATATGTAGATTATTATAGTATTTTTACTAATGCTCTGCCATCGGGCAACAATCACCTATCTAACTACTACCCTTTCCAATTATCTTATAACAGCCTTTCCAATTATCGTTACAATTCAATGTGCAGCTTGCTACATGTCGTAAGGCGTAGTGTATAGTTGCATCTCACGCTATGAACTGCCATAAACAATTAAAAATTGCTTTATGAGAATACTGCTACGCCATTTGTTGCTCGCAACCTTCACCATTCTTTTCTCTTCCAACGTTTTCAGTCAGGCCACAGATACGGCCACGATTGCCACGGATTTGCTGGATTATCCACCGGGATCAACTGCAATCATCACAGGTACTGGCTTCCAACCAGGTGAGACAGTTACACTGGAAGTACTCCACGTGGATGGCGATAGTTTAGGAACAGATCCGCAATATCACCAACCGTTTACGGCAATTGCAGATAGTAATGGTAATGTATTGTCATCCTGGTATGTACCGAATGACGGAGATGCCTTCGGCGCAAATTTTAGATTAGTTGCGCGTGGTGGGACTTCGGGGAGGGCGGCGGTGTGGTTTTTTACGGACGGGAGTAATGATAAATATTCTGTGAGTATTAATCCAGTTACTCAATGTACTGGTGCATCAACTATATATAAATTTCGAGTTACAAACACAGGAGGCGGTTCTAGTGTTATAAAATCCTTCACTTTAAATAAACCTACAGGAACTATAACATCTGTTTCTGCGAGTGCTTTTTCGTCAAATAGCGTCTCAAAGGGAAGTTGGACGGATGAATCAACATCGACTCAATTTAAATTTAAATCCAATCTAATTGCTACTGACCTATCCGCTTCAAATGATTACGTAGAGCTTACGTTTACCGTAGTTCTAACAAGTAATCTAACAACGACTACTATAGCTTATGCAGCTACTGACTATACAAATTCCGGTGTAAGAACCGGGAATGAAGCTACAGTTTCATTGACTAACGCCCCGACCGTAACTACACAGCCCGCAAATCAAGCTATAGCTTATGGATCAAATGCAACTTTTAGTACAGTGGCGAGCGGTAGCGGTACACTGTCTTATCAATGGCAAGAATTTATTACTTCTTGGAATGACGTTACAAATACAGGAATTTATTCAGGAGCATTATCCGCTACCTTAACCTTAGCAAAACCAAGTGTTAATATGAGTGGTAGAAAATACCGCTGTACCGTGACAAACTCTTGTGGGAACGCGATTAGTGATGGCACTGCAACTCTAACTGTTAATTCTGCTACGCTTACCTATAATTCTGCGTCCGCAGCTCGCAATTATGGTGCGCCAAATCCTGCCCTTACTGGAAGTATAACTGGTTTTGTTGCTGGTGAAACTCAAGCTACTGCAACAACAGGTACATTAGCATTTACATCAGCTGCAACTGCTACAAGCAATGTAGGAACCTACCCGATCAATGGTGCGGGTTTAACTGCTAATAATGGGAACTATACTTTTGTGCAGGCTACAGCTAACGCTACTGCTCTAACTATCACTGCTGCCACCTTAACTTATACCGCCAATACAACAAGCCGCATATATGGTGCGGCAAACCTTGCCTTCAGCGGCACCGTAACGGGTTTTTTAAATGGTGAAACTCAAGCTAGTGCAACAACAGGTACCTTGGCATTTACATCAACTGCAACAGCTACAAGCAATGTAGGAACCTATCCGATCAATGGTGCAGGTTTAACTGCTAATAATGGGAACTATACTTTTGTGCAGGCTACAGCTAACGCTACTGCTCTAACTATCACTGCTGCCACCTTAACTTATAC
>JANXYS010000154.1 GCA_025355935.1 Chitinophagales bacterium
CACAGCTCACCATTGTGGCGCCCACTAAAAATTATTGCCGACTGAAAGACGCCAGCGTGCAAGGACTGCAAAATTATCGAATTGTTTGCGGCGCTGAAGGGATACATTGGCCCGACTTAGATGAAGATATTAGCCTCAAAGGATTATTGAAAGAGTACTTAAGTCAACAGGTAAAAATGAAGGGCGAGTTGGTGATTGATTAGTTGGGGGACTGGCATTACTTAGCGTTTTTAAAAACAAGTCTGTTTTCAAATAATACTGCCGCTTCCCAACCGTTTGACAGCTCTATATTTTATAGATGAAATGAAGTCATGTTTATATTTTTAAAAAATACAAACATGTAAACGCGACATGTCGATTATATAAACACGAGAAGACCAACCTTACAGATCCCAGCGGCCTAAATTTCAACGATCAATAACCCAATCTTAAATGCTTAGCGAAATTTTACCTCGCTCTTGCCGGGGCGCGCATACCGACCTATCGTCGAATCAGGCCTTCAATATTATTAATACGTTTTTACCCGGGTACTATTTATCATGCCAATACTTTTGTTCAAGTACTTTGATATAGTCTATCGAGACTGAAGCAAAAACGGGAGGTTTTTTTATATCTTTTTTAGCCGCCCTGTTGTATAAATAAATAAAGTAAAACGGATTTTGAATATTACTGATCAATTGTTTTTTAAATCCATTACGTACAATAATGTCAGTCATATAATAACCCGGGCAATGCCCGCTCGTCCACCTAAGTAAGTTGCGGTAATCTTTTTCCGTTTTATATACTTTGCCATGCGACGTAGCCATATTTAAAATGCTGGTATCAATTTGCTTAACGATACTGTCGGCCTGGTACA
The DNA here is from genome assembly GCA_025355935.1 of Chitinophagales bacterium. GTDB lineage: Bacteria > Bacteroidota > Bacteroidia > Chitinophagales > Chitinophagaceae > Ferruginibacter. Next base: position 857 of record JANXYS010000154.1, read on the forward strand.
ATACAAAGTCTTTGAATTTAGAGCCCATTGGTAACTCATCATCGTGTGCAATAGCAGCTACTTTGTCAATCATATCGGCTGTGCCTTCATTTAAAATATTATTCAAAACATACATGATGCCTTTTTCATTTTCAGTTATGTTTTTAAAAGTAATTCCCTTTCTGAGCACGTGGTGCATTTCGTGACCGGCCAGCATACCAGGTATTATTTTGTCTTGATTATAGGCACTCCACAACGTGGCGATTATAGTACCCCCACCAGCAATCGCATCATTTTCAATTCCTAAAAAATGAATATTGACAGAAGTATCCTTTTGTTGTAGTCTTTTAGGAAGCCATGCAAAAGCATTAGCATACATTGAATCAATGTAGTTAGGCTGTGAAATTTGCAATTGATATTTCTTCAATTCTTTTTCATACTTTTTGTATACATATACTTTGTAGGTGATCCAAAAAGAAGCCGGATCTTTTTCTATTGCTGCAACCCTTGCTTTTAAAAGACTATCGTATTTGGGCATGTACACAAACTGTATATTCTTCCTAAGCTTTTCAAGATAACCACTGTCGAAGCCTTGATTTTCGATATACATTTTATTTGCCTCCATGTTCAGGAATTTATACCAATCTGCCACGGATAAAGAATCATTGTGTTTCAATGGCTCTATCAGTTTCCAGTAAGCATCCAAGGGAGCGGTATCTATTTTTTGGGCAATTGAGGTAATTGAGAAGTTTACCATAAGGGTAAAAGTGGTAAGTAATTTGAAAAGGCTTTTCATATTAGTTAATGTGAGTATCGTTAGGTAAGGGTTAGAGTTTTGCAAAGTAAGTGGAATCGATGTACATTAATAACATGGCGGACACTTGAAATATTATTATCCTACTTAACAAAACAGGATTATTTACTTACTGTAGATGAGTATTTGTGCCTTACTGCATCTTCTAATAGCCAAGGTGAAACATAACCTAGCTAATTGCCAGTCATAACACCTAACTATGAAATTGTATGATTGCCATTTGCTAAAAAGTCGCGGAATAAAAGCTCATATAACCGGTATTATAAACCGTTGAGACAAATTTCGTTGGGAGTTTTGAGCAGTCATCTAAGTGAAAAACTCTTGAACAGTGTTTGATGCAATCTTTTAGGCAAGATTAATTGCAATCGCATTTATAATCCATTATGTATTTGTGAAATCTTTGTCCGTATGAGGCAGATTCGCCATATCCGCCGTATTGAAAATTGGTCCAATTCATGTTTGGTACAGAGCAAAAGATATACGATCTGGTACTAGAGCTATATTGACTTTCCTTAATCTCTGCAACAACATATAGTTTATAATTGTAGGAGTATGAAGTTACGTTGGCTAGCCATTCAGAATTCATTAAATAGCCGGGTATCGTCGCCTTCTTGTACCCATTTTCGATAATAAAATTATATAGTTCGCTGCAGCCTGGCTTTTGTGAAAACGAGGTATTAAACAACATGACAATGACGACAGGCATTAAAATCTTTCTCATAAGCTAACATTTAATTTATGCGTAGCAGTTATCGCTCTAAGCCCACTGCATTTAGTCTTATAGTCTTTCTTGTAAAGTACAGTCCTTATTATTTAAATTTTAAGAACTCCTAAGCTAGAAATAAAAATAGAAATATCAAACATAGGCTAAATAAATCCTACTATCCTTCGTCGAGAACCTGCACCCCCACCCCTACAAACGCCCTCACCAACCCCACCCATCTTCTCCTCAACTGCACCGAGCCGCCATCGCGCATATTATGTTGAGATGTATTTCCTTCCCAGGCTTCGAAATATAAGCCTTTTACCAACCAGCGTACAAAGATGCCCGTATGATCTGTTTTTTGGCCAGCGTGTATATTGTACAACACAATGTCGCCGGGCTGCGGGGTTTGCGTAAGTTGGTTTTTTGCTTTCCAAAAGTTATAGCCGGACGGACAATAATGAAAGCCTTTATCAGTATTGATTTTACCAAGGGGGTGACCGGCATGATAGAAAACCCAGCTAACGAATATGGCACACCAGGGCTGACCGTTTAAGCCATACCAGGCGCCAAATTTTGTTTTGTTAGAGCCGGCGGGAAATTCAGAATAATTATTTTCCTGCGCGGCGATTTTTAAAATATTTTCTTTTGACATAAGAAATGATTTATTAAAAGCATGATAAATGATTTGCCAGTCTATCCGGCAAGAGCGTTTTAAAATATTACATACAACTG
>JANXYS010000174.1 GCA_025355935.1 Chitinophagales bacterium
GGTAAGCTTACCTACCCGAACATGAGCTATGGATGGGAAGAAATACCCAAGGCTCAGAATATTTTAATTAAAAATGCTACGGTCTGGACCTCGGAAAGAGAAGGTATACTGTTAAACACCGACGTACTGGTGCAGAATGGAAAAATTTTTGCGGTCGGCAAGAACCTGTCTGCAGGAAATGCACTGGTAATAGATGGTACGGGCAAACATTTAAGTGCGGGCATAGTTGATGAGCATTCACATATAGCTGCGGCATCGATCAATGAAGGAGGCCAATCGGTTACTTCGGAAGTAAGAATCGGTGATAACCTCGATCCCGATGACATTAATATTTACAGGCAATTGAGTGGTGGCGTAACCACATCGCATATCCTGCATGGCAGTGCTAATACCATTGGCGGACAAACGCAATTAATAAAATTACGGTGGGGAGCAAATGATAATGAATTAAAATTTAAAGGTGCTGATGGGTTTATTAAGTTTGCCCTTGGAGAAAATGTAAAACGCACGCCTGCTCAAGGCAATAATCGTTTTCCAGATACAAGGATGGGTGTTCAGCAGGTGCAGTATGACGCTTTCACCAGAGCGCAGGATTACCAGAGGGCGTTGAAAGGCCCGAATTCCAAATCGGTGAGGAAAGATCTTGAACTAGACGCGCTGGTAGAGATCATGAACAAAAAAAGGTTCATTACCTGTCATAGTTATGTCCAGAGCGAAATAATAGAAACCATGCGCATGGCTGAGCAATTTGGTTTTAGGATAAATACGTTTACGCATATCCTGGAAGGATATAAAGTTGCTGACAAGATGAAGGCCCATGGCGCCAACGCAAGCACATTCAGTGATTGGTGGGCTTATAAACTCGAAGTCCAGGACGCAATACCCTACAACGCAGGCATTATGCATGATGCGGGGCTTAACGTAGCCATTAACAGCGATGACGCAGAGATGGCCAGGAGGCTCAACCAGGAAGCAGCTAAAAGTGTAAAATACAGCCACATGAGCGAGGAAGAAGCTTTGAAAATGGTAACTATCAACCCCGCGAAAATGCTCCACGTAGACAAACAAGTTGGAAGTATCAAAGTAGGCAAAGATGCAGACCTGGTGCTTTGGAGTGATAACCCATTGAGTATTTATGCTATTGCTGAAAAAACCATTGTAGATGGGATCATTTATTTCGATCGGGAAAAAGACAAACAGATGCGTATACAAATTACAGCCGAAAGAAACCGCATCATTCAAGAAATGCTTGATGAAAAGACAGGTGGCGCCACTACCAGTCCGGCTACTCCAAGCTATAAAAAAATGAATGAATGCGAAGACCATTTGCATTCGCACGGGCTACTGGTAGAAAATGCAGAATAAACAAAAACAAACTTGCAGCCATGCACCTCGGCGAATGGCTTTCTACAACAACTACAACTCTAAAAAATGATAAGATATATAAGCATATTTCTATTTTCGGTCTCGGTTTCGATACATGCAGCCGGCCAGGATAACATGGCGTCCGCGCCACCGCAACAGGGATTAATACTCATTAAAAACGGCCGCGTACATGCAGGCAACGGACAGGTTTTGGAAAACACTACCATCCAGGTAAATCATGGCAGAATTGAAAAAATCGGTACTAATCTTCCTATACCCGCAGATGGAGTAAAAGTGTACGACGCAACGGGAAAAGATGTGTACCCCGGCCTGATACTTTCAAACACCAACATTGGTTTACGGGAAATCGGCAGCCAGGTAAAGGGAAGTAATGATTATGCAGAGATTGGAGAACTAAACCCGAATGTCCGCAGTATTGTTGCCTATAACACCGACAGTAAAATAATCAACACATTGCGTAGCAATGGAATTTTGTTAGCGAATATTGCACCTCAGGGTGCCCTTTTAGCCGGCAGCAGCAGCGTGGTTCAGTTTGATGCGTGGACCTGGGAAGATGCCCTGTACAAAGCCGATGATGGCATGCATTTTTACATGCCTTCCCTGCTTGTACGTCCCAACAGGATTCGGAATCCATCCATACCCGAGACTGATCCTCTAAAAGAGGCACTCGAAAAAATTGAAACCGTAAAGGCTTACTTCCGGGATGCCAGGGCCTATAATGCGGCATCAAGTAAACCTGCGCAAACCAATTTGAAGCTGGAATCGGCGCGTAGCTTGTTTGGGAAAGAGCAGCGTTTGTTTGTGCATTGCAATACCGTAAAGGAAATGCTTGTGGCTATTGATTTTATAAAAGAATTTGGCTTCAATGTTACGATCGTCGGCGGCAGCGAAAGTTACCAGCTGGCATCCCTGCTAAAGAAAAATAATGTGTCTGTAATTCTGCAGCAATTATTTAGTTTGCCTACCAGCGATGATGATGACGTTGACCAGCCGTTTAAGACGCCTGCAGTTCTGCAAAAGGCAGGTGTACTTTTCGCCATTACCGATGAAGATGGGCAGACAACGGGCCGAAACCTGATGTTCAACGCGGGTACGGCAGCCAGTTATGGCCTCACCAAAGAAGAAGCCCTCCAGTCGATCACGCTCAATGCCGCAAAAATCTTAGGCATAGCAGACCGCACAGGCAGCATCGAGGTTGGAAAAGATGCAAACATTATCATCAGCACGGGCGATATCCTCGATATGCGCACCAGCATTGTCACCCACGCCTTCATACAGGGTCGAAGTATCAACCTGGACGATAAGCACAAGCAGCTGAATGAAAAGTACAAAGCGAAATACGGGATAAAGTAAAATGAAATTTATAGATAGAGCCTGGCGGAAATTTTCTGCCAGGCTTTTTTGCGGGCGCACAGATTGTTGAAGCAAGAAATGTTTACACGGAAAGGAAAGCTGGTAACTGCTTTTTAGTATTGTTATTGTTGCTTACGATAACAGGAGTTTTAGTCCAGTCCAAAAAGTCCCTTATTCAGTGCATGAAGTGTCTGATCTTTGTAGCTGCGCGGAATGAGCAGGGATATGTTGTGGCGACTTCCACCGTAACTCACCATCCTAACGGGGATGTCATGGATTGCGTCAAACAACTTCCGCATAATTTCTTTCGTATCAGTTATTTCATTGCCTACTATCGATACGATGCTTTGATTGGTATCAATTTCAACAGTACCGTATGCTTCCAGTTCGCGAATAAGATCTTTAAGGTATATATCGTTGTCAATTGTAACAGAGACCGCCACTTCTGAAGTAGTGATCATATCAATGGATGTTTTGTATTTTTCAAATACCTCGAACACTTTGCGAAGAAAACCGTAGGCAAGCAACATGCGGCTACTCTTAATTTTGATGGCAGTGATATTATCTTTCGCCGCCACTGCCTTAACTCCCGTACTTCCTGCGTGTTCCGTAATTAAAGTTCCTTTTGCCGATGGATCCATCGTATTAAGCAGTTTCACCGGTACATTGTAAAATTGCGCAGGCCATATGCTTGCCGGGTGCAGAATCTTAGCACCAAAATAAGCTAACTCAGCTGCCTCCTCAAAGGAGAGTTGCTCGATCGGGCGGGTTATTTTTACGATACGCGGATCATTATTATGCATGCCATCGATATCTGTCCAGATTTCACAAACATCCGCATTGATAGCTGCCGCGATAAGGGAGGCACTAAAATCGCTTCCACCTCGTTTGAGATTATCAACTTCCCCTTTTGCGTTTTTTGTAATGTAACCCTGGGTTACAAAAATGCCGATATCTTTGTTTTTTTGAAGAAGCTGTGAGAGCTTTACTTTGATTGTTCCGATTTGGGGTTCATCCTGGATATCAAGGGTCATAAAATCAAGGGCTGGCAATAACTTATGCGGTATCTCCTGCTCTTCCAGGTATAAACAAAAAAGTTTGGTGCTCAACAGCTCTCCCTGCGCAAGGATATCTTTATTAAGCGCTTCGCTAAAGGAAATCTTTAAAATAATAGTTAGGAATTCAAAGTGCTCTGCCAGGATTTTTTTGGCAGCTATCTTTAAGCTCTCGTTTGTCAATAGTTCTTCAATGAAATTCTGGTAAATAAGTTCCAGTTCATTTATCCGTTGTTTTGCAGTAGAACGTTCACCGGATGCAATCATGCCGCTAATTTCAACAAGGGCATTTGTAGTTCCGCTTAACGCCGATAATACTACGATCTTTTTTTCATCATCAGCAGTAACCAGTTTCGCCACTTCTTTCATACGGTGCGGCTTACCAACACTGGTGCCGCCGAATTTCATCACTTTCATTCTAAAAAATTTGGATTGCAAATATACAATTCTGACTGATTAATATCACAAGCGGGTTTTAAGGCTTAACCTGACCAAAGTTGATCATAACTCAATCCCGAAGCGGGCCCCGGTTTCCCGGAGGTCGGCGATGACGATTTCTAACAGCGAGATACCATTTGCGAGTCGCTCTTTTTCCATAGCTGCTTCGGGCTCTCCGGGGATAACCACCTGTTGTGCGGGGTCG
>JANXYS010000182.1 GCA_025355935.1 Chitinophagales bacterium
CCTTCGCAAATCAAATGCGGCCCTCGCGGCTAACGCGAGTTTCAAAAAGGTAGTTGTAGGAGATGAGAAAGCAGTTTATGCATTTACGAGAGAAGCCGCGGGTAAAAAAGTGCTGGTTATATTAAACTTATCAGGTAAAGAGCAAACCATCAAGGTTACTGATCCATCGCTGCAAGGCGAGCCTTACAATGTGTTCATGTATACCAAGGAACCCCTGAAAGAAACTCCATGGAAACTTGAGGCGTGGGGTTATGTGATTTATGTGTATTGATCGGAGAATTCAACTAAGTACAAAGGCCGCCGGAACAATTCCTGCGGCCTTTGTAATTAATTAAGATTTTCTATCCCGGGTTATTCTAAAACCATTTTAAACACACGGGATTGGGGATTTTGATGCGCTCTTTGGTATCCGTAAGTTCCCCGGTTTTCTTGTTACGCTTAAATACGATTACCTCGTCGCTATTTTGATTGGCCACTAACAAAAAATTTCCTGTTGGATCGATTGTGAAATTGCGTGGTGTTAATCCTAAAACTGACTGGTGCCCTACAATTTTCAAATGCCCATCATTACTGACAGAAAAAATACTCAGCTCGTTGGCATCGCCTCGATTACTGGTATATAAGAAAAGCCCGTCCGCTGAAATATGAATGTCCGCCGCACCAATCTTGCCAATCGATTTAGGTTGAACCATACTAATAGTTTGTTGCGGTTTTAGTTTGCCGTTTTTATATTTATACGCCTGAACATTACCAAATAATTCTTCCACCAGATAAAGATATTTGCCATTAGGATGAAACACCAGGTGACGTGGCCCTGCCCCCGGGGAAACTTTGGTAATAGCAGGTTTACCTAATGCGCCTGTTTTCTCATTAAAAGAATATACAAACACCTCGTCGGTACCAAGATCAGCAACCAATAAGTACTTATTGTCAGGAGAAAAGATGGTGCAATGTACATGGGCTTTTTCCTGGCGTTCAACATTTACACTTTTTCCGGAGTGATTAGTTACAGAAGTTGCGACACCTACTGAACCATCTTCCATTACCGGAAATAAGGCAAAGTTCCCACCCGTGTAATTTCCCGCCACAAGCCATTTACCAGAGCCATCCAAACTTATATAACAAGGATCATCTCCCTTTGTAGTTTGCTCGTTCAATTTGGTGAGTTGCCCGTTTTTATAAGTGAAAGATGTTACCATACCCGTGCCTTTCTGTCCGCCCCGTTCATTAACTGCATAAACAAATTTGCGGGCATTACTTACAGCGAGGTAAGACGGGTCAGGAGTAAAAACACTCGACAGTTTTTCAGAATACCCGGTTTTACTATCAAAATTGTAAACATAAACTCCTTCACTTTTGGCGCTCGTATATGTTCCCACCAATAACTTGAAAGAATGTAAACTGTCAGCTACCTGGGCACATAAGGCCATTGAGGTACTACATAAAAAGACAAGCAGTAATTTTTTTTTCATACATGCAATTTATAAAATCTGCACAAGAAAACCGTGTGATCGCGTTCACGTCGAATGATTATTATTACTTAGTAAAGTTGCGTATCAAAATCAGTTTCAGAAATAGGAGTTTTTTTATTCACCAGGAATTTATTCCGCCACGCAGCAAGAGCCGCCAGTAACGCCATAACAATTAGCAGGGAGAGGCCTTTCGACAAATCTGATTTTTGAGAAATGAAACCTATAATTGAGGGCCCCGTTAAAAAACCAATTAACCCACCAGTGGTTACCATTGCAAACCCTTCGACCATGCTTACTCCAGGAATATTTGCGGATGCACTAAATAACACCGGTACTATACATGAGCAACCAAGGCCTACCAGCACATACCCAAATATCGCCAGCAACACTACTGGCGCCGTAACCACAATGATAAAGCCAACCGCTGCTAGAAGGCTTCCGGCAATTACAATAGTTTTGCTTCCAATTTTAGCAATGATGTTGTCTCCATTTAAACGACCGAAGGTCATAGCTACACAAAAGCCAGCATATCCCAGGCTAACAAGTTCCCGGGGGGCGCCCATTTTTTCTTTAAAATAGATCGCGCTCCAATCCGCTACACAGCCCTCTTCCATAAAAGTTACCATACAAATAAAGGAAATACCGAGGATAGTTAACGATGGAAATTGAAGCCCCGCTTTTGAGTGAATTATAGTCGTGTGAACAAGCAGGTGTTTTTTGTTAAGGTATATTACTGTCGCAATTACAGAAGCCAATAAAACAATTTGCCACCCCGACGGAATATGCACAGCAAAAAATACGGCAGCCAGGGCGGCACTGGTAGCGCCACCCAAACTATACATACCATGGCATGTGCTCATAAAAAGTCGTCCGTACTGCCTTTCGAGAGTATTCACCGTAGTATTTGATGATACCCCATTCAGGAAGCCGGTAAGCCCATAAAAATATAGGCATACCCAGAACATAGGCCTGTTTATACTATTGATCTGAAGAATCATGAAAACACAGGAAACCAGGTAGCCTGAAAACATCCAACGACCAACCGGAATTTTACTAAAAATTCGGGTAGAGAGTAGCATGCCTGTAATGGCGCCCAGCGGTGATAATAATAGTGATAAGCCGAGGCTGCCGTCGTTAAACTGCAAACGCTGCTTAATTCCTGGTATCGCAGCTACCCAGGTACCGAAAAGTAAACTGGATGT
>JANXYS010000188.1 GCA_025355935.1 Chitinophagales bacterium
CCGGGCGGTCGTAGATAGTGAACACGGCACGGGTCATAAGATTCTTTTTGATACATCATATTCAATTTCCGGGAAAACCGGTACCGCCGTTACCGCGCTTGGCAATAAAGGTTATAACAAAGGGAATAAGATTTACCAGGCTTCATTCATCGGATATTTTCCCTCAGACAATCCCATTTATACTATGGCAGTTGTTATTCAAAATAGCCAGGAATCAAAACTTGTGTACGGTGCAGATGTCTCAGGAACGGTATTTAAAGAAATTAGTGATAGAATATTCGGCCACTTTCTCAACAATACCGGGTTAAGTAACAAGATGCTCATGGATAGTTCTGTCAATAATTCTTTCGGCATGAACAAAGACCTTAAATCCATTTTTAGTTTTTTAAATATTGAATTCAAAGATTCTGCTGTGTCAGGGTCGTGGCGGCAAATGCATTTGCAAAATAACGTGGCAGGGCTGAAGGCGCCAGATTATTCTTTTAGTACGACGGCCGTTACTCCTTCTGTTGTTGGATTAGGACTTAAAGATGCGGTTTATCTTCTTGAAAATAAAGGGTTAAAAATAGCACTTACGGGCAAAGGAAAAGTAGTAAGCCAGAGTGTACTTGCAGGTTCAACATTTATGAAAGGACAAAAAATATCATTGTTGCTTAACTAGCACGAACATGTTAAAAGATATCTTATATAAAGTAATAATAAAAGCTGTTCAGGGCGACACTGCAATTCCGGTTAATGCGCTGGCATTGGACTCACGCATAGTAAAACGCGGCGACTGCTTTGTTGCTGTAAAAGGAACTTTATCTGATGGTCATCAGTTTATAGAAAGCGCTATAGCAAATGGAGCGAGTTGTATTGTTTGTGAGATTTTCCCAACAAACATGGTCCCGACTGTTACTTACGTCCAGGTTGCAGACAGTGCTACCGCGGCAGGTTTAATGAGCCATCAATTTTACGGCGCGCCTTCAGAGGATTTAAAGTTGGTTGGTGTTACAGGAACAAATGGAAAAACGACTATTGCAACAGTGCTTTTTACTCTGTTTCAAAAGTTAGGTTATAAATGTGGATTAATAAGTACCGTGCAGAACCAGGTTGCTGATACTATAATTCCCTCAACCCATACAACGCCGGACGCTATCAGCCTTAATAAATTATTAAGTATAATGAAGGACGCAGGCTGCACCTATGTTTTTATGGAATGCAGCAGCCACGCGATAGAGCAAAAAAGAACTGTCGGGTTAAATTTCACAGGCGGAATTTTTAGCAATATTACCCATGATCATCTCGATTACCATAAGACCTTCGACGAGTATATAAGGGTCAAAAAATCATGGTTTGATGAGCTGCCGTCTACCGCATTTTCGCTTAGTAATGCTGATGATAAAAGAGGCGCCGTAATGTTACAAAATACCCGCGCCAAAAAATATTATTACAGCCTCAGAACAATGGCAGATTTTAAAGGAAAAATTCTGGATAATAGTCTTGAAGGTTTGCACATGCTGGTTAATGAAACCGATGTACATTTTAAAATGATTGGCGAATTTAACGCTTATAACCTTCTCGCCGTCTATGGTGCTGCAATTTGTCTGGGACAAGATAAAGAAGAAGTACTCCTGCACTTGAGTTCGACCGATGGCGCCGAAGGACGTTTTGATTACATAGTTAGCAAAATGGATAAAGTAATCGGGATTGTAGACTATGCACACACACCGGATGCACTCCTGAATGTGCTGGCGACTATTAAGAATCTTCGCCAGGGAAACGAAAAAATAATTACGGTTGTCGGTTGCGGCGGAAACCGGGACAAAACGAAAAGACCAATAATGGCTGAGGTATCGTGCGAGTATAGCGATAAAGTAATTTTTACTTCTGACAACCCACGAAATGAAGATGCGCTCGAGATATTGAAAGATATGGAGGCAGGGGTCAATGTAGTGGCGCGGAAAAAGTACATAAGCATAGCAGACAGGAGAGAAGCGATAAAAACTGCAGTTAGCCTAAGTAGTAAAAAGGATATCGTTTTAATAGCTGGAAAAGGCCACGAGAAATACCAGGAGGTAAATGGAGTAAAGCATGAGTTTGACGATAAGAAAATTTTAAGTGAAATGTTTGAATTGTTGGATAAATAACGCAGGAAGGAATTATTACATATACGAACAGGCTTTAGAGGATTTTAAAACGCAACATGTTATATCACTTATTTGATTGGCTTACAAGACAAAACTACCGGTTTCCCGGCAGTGGACTCTTTCAGTTCATCACCTTCAGGGTGTTGCTGGCCATGATATTATCATTAGTGATCACAACCGTCTTCGGAAAAACCCTAATCCGATTTTTGCAGAAGAAGCAACTCGGGGAAACAGTGAGGGATCTTGGCCTTGCAGGAGAACAGCAAAAGAAAGGAACTCCGACGATGGGAGGTATCATTATTATCCTTGCTATTATTATCCCAACCCTGCTGCTTGCAAACCTAGATAAGGTATACATCCGGCTAATGCTCTTATGTACTGTATGGCTGGGTGCTATCGGCTTTATCGACGATTACCTTAAAATTAAATCACGGCGAATCGCCAAAGAAAAAGGAATTGATTATAAAAAAACCGATGCTGATGGATTGGCAGGAAGATTTAAAATATTTGGGCAGGTAGTACTGGGAATTATAGTCGGAGCGACATTATACTTTAACCAAAGTGTGGTTGTGCAGCGCGAAGTATACAATCCTGATTTTACGATTGTGAAAGATTCAATATTAAGACCGGGGGAAAAACTTATCAGTGATTCATTTAATATCGTAACGATCGATGGTAAAAAACATTTGTTTGTAAAAGTTAAGTCACCTATTACAACTATCCCATTGGTTAAAACCCATGAATTCAATTACGCTAAGTTGTTACCGCATGCTCTACAGGATTATACCTATATACTATATATACTGATTGTAATATTTATTGTAACAGCGGTTTCCAATGGCGCAAATATTACCGATGGCCTGGATGGACTGGC
>JANXYS010000249.1 GCA_025355935.1 Chitinophagales bacterium
TCAGTCTGCCCAAAAAATTGAATGGCTTATGATGAAAGCTTCTTATAAAATTATTGAGCTACCATTTGAGCATCCTTTCACTATTTCAAAAGGTACCAAAACAGTTCAGCCGACATTCATTGTAGAGCTGGAATACTTTGGAGTAAAAGGATACGGTGAAGCCCCCGCTATCAGTTATTACAACATCCCGGTAGAAAAAATGGCCTCCGATTTTGAGGCAAAAAAATCTTTCCTTGAAAAGTTTTCTTTCCAGGATCCCGAACGCTACTGGCATTACCTGCATCATCTCTTTCCCGCCAATTCTTTTCTTGTTTGTGCGCTGGACATGGCGGGCTGGGATCTATATGGAAAAATGCAAAAAAAACAATTATTTCAATTGTGGAAACTTGATCCTGGAAATGCGCCGCTTACTGATTTTACAATCGGAATTGACAGCATTGCGATGATGGAAAAAAAAATGCAGGAAAAGCCGTGGCCGATTTATAAAATTAAGGTCGGTATTACTGGTGATGTAGAAATGGTGAAGGCATTACGGAAAAAGAGCGATGCGATATTTAGGGTAGATGCAAATGCAGGATGGACACTCGATGAGGCTATAGCCAAAATTCCTGTTTTAAAAAAACTAGGTGTTGAACTTATTGAACAACCTCTGGCAAAAGATGACTGGGAGGGAATGAAAGTTCTGTACGGGGAATCAGTGCTTCCACTCATCGCTGATGAAGCATGTGTTCATGAGTCTGACGTAGAAAAGTGTGCGGGTTATTTTCATGGTATCAACATCAAGCTAACAAAATGCAGTGGGCTAACCGTTGCGCGGCGGATGATTGCCAAAGCACGCATGCTGGAGTTGAAGGTGATGGTTGGCTGTATGAACGAGAGCTCGATAGGAACGGCGGCAATCGCGCAGTTGGCGCCCATGTTGGATTACGTAGACATGGATGGACCATTGCTCCTGAAGGAAGACATAGCCATTGGTGTTACCTTCGAAGCTGGAAAGATTATGTACACCCAGGTGCCTGGCCTAGGGATTACAATGAAGGAAAAATATATTTTATTTGGTTAATTTAATTATCCGGCATTACTTTGCAATTCAATGAAGCAATTTTTTCACATACATCATCGTCATACATTACCGCAGGGTAAGCTATGCTGATATATGTATATTGAACATATTCTCCGGGGCTTACTAAACAGTAGGCCCTTTTTTATTTTATAAATTGATCAAACATGTTAAAGATTGCCATTCAGAAGTCGGGCCGTTTATACGAAGACTCTATAAAGCTGCTGAAAGAATGTGGTATAGAGCTCAATAATGGTAACAAACAATTAAAAGCTGCCGCCTACAATTTTCCATTGGAAGTTTATTTTTTGCGTGATGATGATATTCCTCAATACGTTTATGATGGCGTAGCTGATATAGGCATCGTAGGTGAGAATGTACTACTTGAGAAGGATAAGAATATTGATATAGTTTATAAGTTAGGATTTGGCAGATGCAGGCTTAGCATTGCAGTTCCTAAGAGTATGGGGTACACTTCTATTGCTGAACTCGACGGGTTAAAAATAGCCACCACGTATCCGTTACTGTTAGAAAAGTTTCTTAAAGAGAATAATGTAAATGTTGAAATACATGAAATTAGTGGGTCCGTAGAAATTGCACCCGGGATTGGTTTAGCCGATGCAATCTGCGATCTGGTAAGTAGTGGAAGTACCCTATTTACTAACGGATTGAAGGAAGTTGAAACTATTCTGATGTCTCAGGCAGTACTTGCAGCAAACAAGGATCTGTCGATAGAGAACCGCGAAATTTTACAAAAGTTGCTGCTACGAATAAACGCAGTAAAAACGGCGAAGAATAATAAGTATATACTACTGAATGCGCCAAACAGCCAGCTTAAAAATATTTTTGATCTTCTACCGGGAATGAAAAGTCCAACCGTAGTGCCACTTGCTGAAGAAGGGTGGAGCAGTGTTCAGAGTGTTGTGAATGAAAATGATTTCTGGGAAGTAATTGAAAAACTTAAGCAATATGAAGCGGAAGGAATTATTGTGATCCCGATTGAAAAAATGATTGTTTAAAATATTGGTAGACGAAACTTTAAAATAAAAGATCAAAACGAATGTTAATAAGAAACAATCCTAACAGGGAAGAATGGACGGAAATCACAAAGCGTCCCGTTATCGACAGTCGTACCCTTGAGCCGGACGTGATGAAGATTGTTGAAGAAGTTCGTGTAAATGGGGATGTTGCTTTGAAGATGTATGCAGAGCAGTTTGACTGTCTTGTGGGCGGTGACCTCCTTATAACTAAAGAGGAAATACAGGAGGCGATTAACCTCACACCTGAATCGCTTAAGGAAGCTATTAAACAGGCGAAGCTCAATATTAATAAATTTCACGAAGCCCAGGTTCAGGAAAGTGTACTAGTGGAGACGATGCCAGATGTTGTATGCTGGCGTAAAAGTGTTGCAATCGAAAAGGTAGGCCTATATATTCCCGGGGGGACCGCCCCACTTTTTTCAACGCTACTCATGCTTGGAATCCCGGCAATTTTAGCAGGCTGCTCCAAAATTGTTGTTTGTACCCCTGCAGGCAGGGACGGAAAAGTTAACCCCGCGATACTCTATACAGCCCAACTTCTGGGACTTACGAATATTTATAGGGTTGGTGGAGCACAGGCAATTGCCGCAATGGCATACGGTACTGAGACCGTTCCCGCAGTTTATAAAATATTCGGCCCGGGTAATCAATATGTAACCTGTGCGAAACAATTAGTGAGCAGGCAGGCGACCGCGATTGATATGCCTGCCGGTCCGAGTGAAGTAGCGGTATATGCTGACGAAACTTGTAACCCCGCTTTTGTGGCTTCAGATCTGCTTAGCCAGGCCGAACATGGAAAAGATAGCCAGGTTTTGCTGGTAGCCACTTCGGAAAGTATCGCTGAGGCAGTTGAAAGAGAAGTAGATCTGCAACTGGAATTACTTCCGCGTAAAGAACTTGCAGGCCAGGCATTGGAGAATAGTCAATTTGTTATACTGGAGGATGTTGATGCAGCCTTCGGATTGTTGAACCAATATGCACCCGAGCACTTAATTATCGCGTCGGATGACGCTAAAATCCTGGCAGGAAGAGTGATTAACGCCGGAAGCGTGTTTTTGGGGCACTACTCTTCAGAAAGCATCGGCGATTACGCGGGCGGCACCAACCATACACTTCCCACTAACGGCTATGCTAAAGCGTACAGTGGGGTTTCACTGGACAGTTTTGTTAAGAAGATCACTTTTCAACAGGTTGGGCAAACAGGTTTACGTAACATAGGGAATATCGTAGAGCTGATGGCCGAAGCTGAAGGGCTTCAGGCCCATAAAAATGCGGTAAGCATCAGGTTAAAATCTCTTTAATTATATAGTATGAATTTTGATATTAACGCCCTTGTTCGTGAGAATATAATGAAGTTGAAACCATATTCTTCCGCTCGTCACGACTTTACCGGAAAGGCCTCCGTATTTCTGGATGCAAATGAAAATGCCTTTGGCTCACCATTATCTGAAAATTATAATCGCTACCCCGACCCGTTGCAATGGCAGCTGAAGTTCGAACTGGCGAGGATCAAGGGTGTTCCAGCCGAAAACATTTTTATTGGCAACGGAAGCGATGAGGTTATAGATCTTGCTTACCGGATTTTTTGTACACCCCGAAAAGATAACATAATTGTATGTCCACCAACATATGGAATGTACGAGGTAAGTGCAAATATTAATGATGTTGAGGTAAGAAAGATAAATCTCACCTCTTCCTTTCAGTTGGATGCAGAAGCAATTCTCAATGCTGTTGATGGATCGACCAAGCTCATTTTTATTTGCAGCCCAAACAATCCTACAGGCAATAACATGAAGCGGGATGATGTAGAATTAATCCTGAATAATTTCCAGGGAGTTGTAATAATAGATGAAGCCTACATTAACTATTCCAAACAAAAGAGTTTCATACAGGAACTTACTGAATATCCAAACCTGGTAGTAATGCAGACTCTTTCCAAAGCCTGGGGTTTGGCTGCACTGAGGATAGGTTTGTGTTATGCATCCATGGACATCATAGATTTATTTAACAAGATTAAGCCGCCCTATAACATTAACGAGGCCTCCCAACATTTAGCAAAGGATGCATTACAACAAACTTCACAGGTAAATGATTGGATCCATCGCGCCGTTGCTGCAAAAGAACAAATGATAAAAAATCTTGAAGATTTTCGTTTTGTAGGAACTATTTATCCTTCCGATGCTAACTTTATTTTAGTCAGGGTAACGGATGCAGAGCGTTTGTATACTTATCTCGCCAGCCAGGAGATTGTAGTGAGAAACCGAAGTCATGAACCTAATTGTGAAAATTGCGTTCGTATAACCATTGGCACTGAGGAAGAGAATGCGAAATTGATTGCATCATTACAAGATTTTAAAAGTTGAAAAAGATCCTATTTATTGATCGTGATGGAACCCTTATCAAAGAGGCTCCGCCTACATACCAGCTGGATAGTTTCAGTAAACTTGAATTTTATCCTGACATGTTTTTTTATATGCGAAAAATCGCGGATGAGCTGGATTATGAGCTGGTGATGGTCACTAACCAGGATGGACTTGGAACGCCTTCTTTTCCTGAAGATAGCTTCTGGCCACTGCATAATTTCGTGATGCTCAGCCTGCGAAATGAACGGATAAATTTCGACAAGGTATTTATTGATAAATCATTTCCTGCGGAAAATACCCCCACCCGTAAACCCGCAACAGGTATGCTCACAGAGTATATTAACAATCCCGTTTATGATTTGGAAAATTCATTTGTAATTGGCGACAGGATTACGGACATGCAGTTGGCGTTTAACCTTGGTTGTAAAGGTATCTGGTTAAATAATGATCCCCAACTGGGTGCAGCAGAAGTTTCAACCGGCAAGGAGGCGTTGAAACAGACGGTTGTGCTTGAAACCCCGGAATGGAGAGCCATCTACGAATATCTAAAACTACCACCAAGAATTGTTACGCATGAAAGAATTAGTAATGAAACTAAAATAAGTATTACTTTAAATCTTGATGGCACGGGCATTGCGAATAATTCTACTGGGATACCTTTTTTCGATCACATGCTTGACCAAGTGGCACGTCATGGAAATATTGATCTGGCTGTTAGTTGCCGTGGTGATTTACACATCGACGAGCACCATACAATTGAGGATACAGGAATAGCCTTGGGCGAAACTATGGCTCTCGCGCTGGGTACCAAGCGAGGGATCGAACGTTATGGATTTTTATTACCAATGGATGATTGTCTTGCCCAGGTAGCCATTGACTTCGGCGGGCGCAATTGGATCATTTGGGATGCATCTTTTAAGCGTGAAAAAATAGGAGAAATGCCAACAGAAATGTTTTTTCATTTCTTCAAATCTTTCAGCGATGCGTCGAAATCAAATTTAAATATTATTGCAACTGGCGATAATGAACACCATAAGATTGAATCGATTTTCAAAGCGTTTGCAAAAGCAATAAAAATGGCAGTAAAACGCGATATTGGCAATGATGCCCTGCCCTCCACAAAAGGAATTTTATAATATGGAAGTAGCCATTGTTAAATATAATGCAGGAAATGTCGAAAGCGTTCAAAATGCGTTGAACAGACTTGGGGTAAAATCAATCGTTACAGATGATCATGACGTGCTTAGAAGTGCCGACAGGGTAATCTTCCCCGGTGTGGGTCACGCTCAGCCTGCCATGGAATATTTGATTGAGAGACAGTTAGATAAATTAATCATTTCGCTCGAGCAGCCGGTGCTTGGTATCTGCCTTGGAATGCAGCTAATGTGTACTTCGTCAGAAGAAGCAAATACCAAATGCCTGGGAATTTTTGATACCGAGGTAAAGTTATTTGATTCGGAAAGTTTAAAAGTTCCCCAGGTAGGGTGGAATGATATTTACCATTTAAAAACGAATTTGTTCAGGGGATTGCAGGAAAATTCATACGTTTATTATGTACATAGTTATTATGTGCTTATCGCAGCTGATACGATAGCTGAGACGTCTTATACTTTACCTTACAGTGCAGCACTCGGGAAAGACAATTTTTACGGGGTGCAATTTCACCCGGAAAAATCCGGCGCTGTCGGTGAAAAAATCCTGGCTAATTTTCTTGAACAATAATCAGGTTCAGTCAAACATAAAAAATCGTATGAATCCAGCAGAAAGTGCTTGTCTTAAAAGTCTCCCGGTAGGATCTTTTATCATACCAGCTATCGACGTGATGGATGGAAAGTGCGTCCGACTGAGCGGTGGCGATTTTAGCAAACAAAAAGTTTATAGCAGTGACCCGCTGGATATGGCAAAGAAATTTGAACATGAAGGTTTGAAACGATTGCACATAGTAGATCTTGATGGAGCTAAAAGCGGGCGTATTGTTAATTTTTCAGTGCTGGAAAGTATTGCAGCCGGAACCTCATTATCAATTGATTTTGGCGGTGGGGTTAAGAAGATTGACGATGTGCAGAATATTTTAAATGCTGGTGCGGCAATGGTAACTATTGGCAGCCTCGCAGCAAAACAGCCCGGTGTTCTTGAAGAATGGTTGATGGAGTTTGGGGCAGAAAAGTTTTTTATAGGTGCAGATGTTCTTCATGAAAAGATCAAAATTAGCGGCTGGCTGGAGGATTCAGGCCTTAATATTTTTTCATTTATTGGGAACGTTATAGCCTAGGTACAAATAATATTTTCTGTACTGATATTTCGAAAGACGGAATGATGAAAGGACCATCAATTGAGCTCTATGAAAAGATAATTCTTCAACACCCGGAAATAAATCTTGTTGCCAGTGGTGGTGTAAGCAATGCACAGGACGTAAAAAATCTCAAAGCCATTGGTTGTACAGGAGTCATTATTGGAAAAGCCATCTACGAAGAACTAATTAGTTTCAAAGAACTGCGCCTGTTAAACAACTAACTACTACAAGTATGCTTTGCAAAAGAATTATTCCTTGTCTCGATATAAAAGATGGCAGAACCGTAAAGGGGATCAATTTTGAAAACATCAGGGATGCAGGTGACCCGGTGGAACTTGCTGTGATTTACGCTAACGAAGGTGCTGATGAATTGGTATTTTTAGATATTACTGCTACGATTGAACGGCGCAAGACCCTAATAGAACTGGTGAAGAAGATTGCCGCCGCAATAAATATTCCGTTCACAGTTGGCGGTGGAATCAGCTCTTCAGAAGACGTTCAATTGCTTCTGCAAAATGGTGCCGACAAAGTTTCAGTAAATACGGCGGCATTTAAGAATCCGGAACTTATCAAAGAATTGAGCAGTGCGTTTGGTAGCCAGTGTATTGTGCTTGCCATCGACACTAAGAAAGAAGCTGATGGTGAGTGGTATGTTTACCTAAACGGCGGCAGAACACGAACAGGAGTTAGAGCAATAGATTGGGCACAGCAGGCAGTTGGATTAGGTGCTGGCGAAATACTGCTCACAAGTATGAATAATGATGGAACAAAGAGTGGCTTTGCACAGGATATCACCAGGGCATTGGCCACACGGTTACCCGTTCCTGTTATCGCTTCAGGCGGGGCAGGAACAATGGAGCATTTCAGGGATATATTTTTAAGCGGGCTTGCAGACGCGGCCCTGGCTGCAAGTATATTTCATTATAAAGAAATTGCGATTCCCGACCTGAAAAAATACCTTAGTGCAGAGAAGATTGACATTCGACTTTAAGAAGTAAAACATGCCGGCTGAAAAATGTTGGCAACATTAAAATGATGACTAACTCTTTAAACAATTCCGGAATGATAAATGGACTTGATTTTACTAAATCGCCTGATGGCCTGATCCCTGCAATTATCCAGGATGCGCAAACCAGGAATGTATTGATGCTGGGGTTTATGAATGCGGAGGCTTTAGCTAAAACTATCGAACTTCAGAAAGTAACATTTTACAGCCGGAGTAAAAACAGGTTATGGACGAAAGGTGAAGAGAGTGGCAATTTTCTTCACCTGGTAGATATGAAAGCAGATTGCGATAACGATACCCTGCTGGTAAGGGTAAACCCTGCAGGCCCTGTTTGTCATACCGGAACAGACACTTGCTGGGGTGAAAGAAATCACAACACTAATTTTGCAGCAACCCTTGAAACGATTATAACTCATCGCAAAGAAAATCCAACAGCAAATTCTTATACCAGTTCTTTATTTGAGAAAGGAATGAATAAAATAGC
>JANXYS010000250.1 GCA_025355935.1 Chitinophagales bacterium
ATTTGCAGTAGCATCCACGACAGTTCCCGGGCTCGTAATTTTTACAGTGCCAAGGGTGTGTACGTTGACAGCATTTATTGGTGTCTTGGCCGAGCCTCCCGAAAAGGTAATATTATAATAAGATTGACCCAGTACGCCCGATCCCGTTACAGATTGATTTGCCGTGCCGTTATATTCGATAGTACTGCCGGGATTCAGCGTGATAATACCACTGGCGATGTTGCCTGGATTGTAGAGTCCTCCGATTGCAGAAGTTTTTAATATTCCGTTTACAATAACACTTCCGGATGTATTGGTTATCGTTCGGTCTGTTATATCGATTGTGCCGTTGATTACAAAGATCCCGCCATTTTTAGCAACATTTGCCGAGCTCGTTTTTGACAAAAGGACGTTGGCTCCCAATGGTACAGTCACGCCTGCTGAGATATTTAAAGTTCTATTTAAAATCAAGGTTAGTCCACTGCCACCAAGGACCGCGGCCGCGGAGCTGATAGTTGTTGTGCCCAATGCGGGCGACAACGTCAAAGTACTGGTCCCAGTAATACCATCCCTGAAAGTCTTTTTACCGCTACCGGAAAATGAAAATGGGCAGTTCACTTCGAGGAGTCCATTTATAATAAAATCAGCAGTACTTCCCGGGGTGCCGGAAACCAGCGAGACCCGAAATATAGGTATACTTGCACCTGAAGCAGGGTTAGGAAAATATGTTCCGGATGCCAGGAATGTCGTTGCGCAATTATGCTCGAAAACAGAACCATCGCCCCATACATTTACAACTGAAGTTGCAAAACTCTCATATCCGCTTCCCACCAACGAAGCGCCATTTCCAATCGCAATCCTGCCACCAGTCAACACATTGATAGATGCGTTTGCAGATTGATTAATCGTACTCGTGTAGACGGTAGCACTGATCACCCTCAATATGCCGCCAGAAATTATTTTGATGTCATCTCCGGGTCCATCAGGTATACTTAAAACGCAGCCGGTTTGTACTTCGAGTGTACCGTCAATGGTTAACTGGTCGAGGCTGACATTAGTTGAGACCCCAATTTGGTTCCCAACTCTAATGCTGATATTATTTGCTAAACTGGTTGGAACTAATGTTGCAGGTAACCAGCTTAAATTATCAGGAGAGGATTCCCAGCTACCGGCATTTGACCAGTCGCCCGAGGTGCTGCTTCGGAAATAGTCAGTAGGCAGAGATGCTTGCGCCAAGCCTATATTTTCAGATGATGGCATGCCGACAAAGACGAGGTAATCGGCATTACGAAAATTTTCAAAGTTTGACGAAAGAAACTTTTTGCCTGGGTTCAAGGTCCTGCTCATTTCAGCTACCCGCGGGCAGAGAGGAAGGCCAGCAAATACCTTACTCTTCGAAAAGTAAAACAAGCAATTTGCAGTTAGTAAGATGGATAATAATTCAAAGCTCAATTTTTTCATAATGCACCTATTAGTTTTTAAAAAGCATGTCCCTGGCAGGCAGGGGTGTGAGTAGGAATTCATGGGCAGCGAGAAGTGAAAAAGGAAGGCTAGTGGACAGACTGCTAAACTAACTGAGCTACCAACAACCTCCTTAAATAACCAGGTATTCGCGAATAAGTACGGCGAGGATTTTCTGGGATATTAGAAGACATAAAAGTAATTTTGATGGTTGAGGATTTCCTGAGGCTAACATCAATATTATGATAGAATAACACTTTGAAAAGAAGTAGAAAATAGCAGGAAGGAATTACAAAAAGAGACTTACATTGGTTGACACTGTAGTTTCTACCGGGGTGCTATATCTATATATAGTACCCGCGTGCAGCTTTTAAATGGATTAAGGAGGGAGGTACTGGTGTTGGTATAGAAAATTAATACCGAAGTAAAATTTCATACATTACTTCAACTATTAAACCTGCAAACAAAACAGCGGAAGGAATTGTCTTTCGATTTCACGAAGTGAACTCAATTGGTGTAATTTGATTAATTAGGTTTTATAATTTGTGTGTGAAAAATTTGGTAGTCAATATGCACAAATATCCTTCGCAGATTTGCCTACACTGCATATTAGCGCCCGCGGGCAGCAGCTTTTCCGCGACAGGTTTGGAGTCGACAAACTTTTTTCTGGAGTTGATAGGAAAAGAGTTATTAAAAACAGCGCGCCTACTTTCCGCAGTAACTTACATTAATTGCCGCGCCGTATATCCATTAGAGTGTTGACACGCTCGTCTGGCGATCAATCCTATAATTGGTATAGTACTGTCGCGAGTAAGCTAGCCTCAAATTGAATATTCGAAACTTCATATTTCGTTCAGTATAAAAATACGGTTGACAACTACTGGCTTAGGAGAGTCAGCATTTTTTATACTTTTTGTCCCCTAGAAACCAAGGAGAAAAGCGATTTCTCTTTAGTGAGCAGTCGCGCTTCAACCGGCCTATATAAATCAATGGCCTGCTTTAAAATGTTTTGGACGGTCTCTGCCGGCAGGGCACGGTACGCATCAAACAGCATGATTTTTATCTTTGCGCGGTTTTCTGTGAGAAGTAAAGGATGTTGAACGCGATCGCCGTTTAATATACCGATATATGGCTTTCTGGATACATGATGCATCCACAGGTAGCAAAACATCTTTTTCTTATAACAATAAAAAGGCATTCCATATTTAAAGGTTTCCCGTACTTGCATATCTTGCATTAGAATCATCTCACGCAAAGAGAGCATACAAGTCTTCACAGGCTCATGCAGTTGTTTAAAAAAAGTCCCCGCGTCGGTTATTGTTCCGGTGTACATATAATGCTTACAATTAGGGGTGATGCAAACATGATTTCAGGGTATATCAAAAGCTTTTAAAATAATTAGTTTATGGATTTCTTAGCCCGTTTTAGACGTCCTGCTAACAAAGCCGCTTACAATGTCATTGTATCTCACAGTGTTGAAAAGAAGGCTGTTTTTACTGCCCTAACAACTTGTTCCCAACGAGATTCGAAATCCAACGAAGTCCCGGCCGCTTTTGCTTTCCGCCTTTATCGGTGAGCTGCAATAATCTGAGGAATACTGCCGAGAATAGCAGTGCCACCTAAAACCCCCACTGTGCCCGTGTTATCAAAAGAGGCAATTCCCGGGGAAACAGACTCTGCCGCCGCAATTCGGGCACCTACGAAAATGAAGGCAACGTCTTTTCGTTCTTAGCTGTCTTCAAGTAGTTATGTTCATTTTCAACGCAGGAGTGAAACTACTGTCCTGACAAATTAGAAATAATAGAGAAAGCCATTTAAGCAGCTCTTAAAAATGACGTCTTTTTCAAACGAACTTTTACAAAACAAATAACCTACGAATTTTATAAATTATTAAAATGAAGAAAAAAACTTCCATTCCGGTTGCAATCTTTCTCTCCTCCCGTTAAACTACAAATTCATTTTCTGTTCCCAAAGTGAATACCGGAAAATTTTTAAAAAAAGTTTGATTGAATAATTGTTGGATTTTGTCCGGATAGTTAATATGGTCATTTCCTAGCGCGTTGCAAAAGCATTGAGTGTTAGAAATTTCAACCAGTACGCAAGTTTAAAAGGTATATCTTGGGACAGGCAGGGGGTGGCAGGTCATTATATCCGGCAATGCAAGCATCAAAAAATGGATGCTTATTCTGCTGAATTTCTTTAAATTTGTTATCAATCTAAAAACTCTGATATGAAAAAAAATCTTCTTCTACTCTCCCTATTAATAATATTTTTCGGCGCTCGCCCCGCGTATTCTCAAAAATACCGGACCGTCGAAGACACTCTTCGCTTAAGCCAGGAGTATACGAAAGTGACTAATGACATAGATGACCTCAATAAGAAAATAGCAGAGGCTCAATCTGACATGGAAAGTTACAAGGCGAAAGCCAACAATGCGGGCAACGATGCTGCCAGGGCAGCATCGGCTAGTAGTACCCAGGCAGACAAAGCCACAAACGGAAGCGTGGCATCTGCAAAATCAGCTAAACGAAAAGCAAGAAAGGCTTACAAGCAAGCAAGGGATTCCCAATCTGCCGATAAGCGAATGAACAGCCAGGCAAACAAATTAGCACGCTACGAGAAAGACCTGAAGAAAAAACAAGAACGCCAAAAGGAGCTTGACGAGATGCGTTTAAAGATCATGCAAACAGTACCGGGCGCTTAACAATATTTCGGACCGGTATTCTGCAACTTAAAGCATCAAGAAGTAGTAGCCATTACACGAACGATTAAACATACCTGCTTCGGCATGTATGTCTAATCGTTCGTGTTTATTTTGGCTGATTTGCATGCATTTATGGTAGTGTTTCCCCCCGTAACGAAACGTTGACTGTCGGACTTTAACTGCACCGTTTTTGGCCCACAAACCTTCCAGCCCCGATTTGTTTTCCCATAAGGCGTAGCCATCTTTTATTGATTCTCCGCCCTGTTTTCATCCCCAAAAAAACTTAACTCTTTTTTTTACTGACCCGTTCGCCCGCCCCGGTTTGTGTCCCCACAAAACGGAACTCCTACCTTCACTGCCCGCGCCAGTTCTGCCCCCATAACACAGACTCCCCCGCCCCGGTTTGTGTCC
>JANXYS010000365.1 GCA_025355935.1 Chitinophagales bacterium
ATATCAATCCGAAGTAGATATTTATTCATTTCCTCGGCCATTCGCTTCGTAAGGGTCGTTACCAATATTCTATCACCCTTTTTAATTCTCTCATCGATAGCTTCCAGCAGGTCATCAACCTGGTTGAGGGATGGCCTTATTTCAATCGGCGGATCCAGCAGCCCGGTAGGTCGCACAACCTGTTCAACCACGACACCGCCACTTTTGTCAAG
Source organism: Chitinophagales bacterium (assembly GCA_025355935.1). Taxonomy (GTDB): domain Bacteria; phylum Bacteroidota; class Bacteroidia; order Chitinophagales; family Chitinophagaceae; genus Ferruginibacter. The sequence goes on from JANXYS010000365.1 coordinate 213, forward strand.
TTCATAATCACCTGGGGTTGCGGAAACGTATACAGTCTGGTTCAGCAGGTGTTCAAATTCATGGAAATTTAACGGGCGGTTGTCCATCGCGGAAGGCAGCCTAAAGCCATAATCTACCAGGACCAGTTTCCGGCTCCTGTCTCCTCCATACATCCCACTAACCTGCGGGATGGTTTGATGGCTTTCATCTATCACGCACAAAAAGTCTTTTGGAAAATAGTCGAGCAGGCAGAACGGCCGGGTGCCCGGGGAGCGCCGGTCAAAGAAGCGGGAATAGTTTTCAATCCCATTACAATAACCGAGTTCGCGAATCATCTCAAGGTCATAATTGACCCTTTCTTCAATCCTTTGCGCCTCGATGAATTTGCCACTGTTCTTAAAGTAAAGCGCCTGCGCGGCACACTCGTCCTGAATTTCACCCATAACCTGCGAGAGGAGGTCTTTGGGTGCAAGGTATAAGGTAGCGGGGAAGATTGCTGCATTCTCCACCGACGTAATTCGTTTGCCGGTTTTTAGATCTAGTGTTTCAATAGTTTCAATTTCATCTCCAAAGAAACTGATGCGATACCCGAAATCTACATATGGAAGATTTATATCTACCGTGTCGCCCTTAACTCTAAAAGTTCCCCGTGTAAAATCGCCCTGGCTGCGCTGGTATAAAGAATTTACAAGGGAATGCAGGAAACCCTGTCGGGCAACAACCTGCCCTTGCTGAATACGAATAATCCCATTTTCATATTCTGTAGGATTACCCATACCGTAAATGCAACTAACACTGGCAACCACTATAATATCCCGACGGCCGCTCAATAGCTGGGCTGTCGCCTGCAGGCGAAGTTTGTCCAGTTCTTCGTTGATGCTAAGATCCTTTTCTATATAAGTGTTGCTGACGGGCATGTATGCCTCGGGTTGATAGTAATCATAATACGAAACAAAATATCCGACCGCATTATCCGGAAAAAATTGTTTAAACTCCCCGTATAATTGAGCTACCAAGGTTTTATTATGGGTAAGAACCAACGTTGGCCGCTGAACGTTTTGGATTACGTTCGCCATAGTAAAGGTTTTGCCGCTGCCGGTAACGCCAAGTAGAGTCTGGTATTTTTCGCCATCCAATATTCCTTCTGTTAATTGGGCGATGGCAGCTGGCTGATCGCCGGCGGGGGTATAGGAAGAGTTGAGTCTGAAGGCCATGGGGAGATTTTAACGGGACGTAAAGATGTTACACAGGCGAATTTTTAGGCCATCATCTTAACGGTAAAATTAATTTATTTCAATCGTTTTTTACCAGTAAGTGTTTAATAGGTATCTGTTGAAGAATAAATTACTCAAGTAGGCAACAAGGAGATAAGGAGTTGACAACCTTTAAAGGTTGTCAACTGTATACCAAACGGCATTTTAAGAAAATCCACAGTACCACCAGGCCTGATATTTGGCTGAAAATTTCCAAATAGAATTGATTGAAAATATTTGGGGGATAAATAATATTTGCGCGTTCCCCTTAGAACCTTGCTATTTAAAAAAGAGTGGAGGCCCGGAAGTAAACAAAAAAACCACCAGTCGCCCGGTGGTTTAAATTTTTAAGAATTATTTTGAATACGTATGGTTGCCGGCGCCTCTTTTGCCATCGCCCTCGACCGAATGAACCATGAGATCGTAAAAGTGGGGATGATATCTGTGAAAGGCAAAATCTCCTCCAGGAAACTGAATGCCCCGCCAAACAAACCCATCTTACCACCATATAACCGGTAAAATATAAACCCCGACAGTGGCGCCCATACGATATCAGAAAATTCTCCGACCAACGGGATGCTGAAACTCATGCAGCCGATCAGGTCTAAAATGATGCAAAGCATCAATGGAGGTAACGGTTTGTTTTTTGTCATTGATTATAGTTTTGCAGTATCGATCAAATAGTATGCGAAAATGTCGATTTGACATTTCGCGGGCTGGAATTTATGTTAAACTTTGTCTGATGCGATTTGGAACACAAAAGATGGCGGGTGTGAACAGGAAAGTTCACAAGTTTTTGGACCATCGAAATTCGTAAGTAGTTATTAATCAATTGTATACTCTTGTGAACATTTGCGTGGGATTTGGAAGTAATACAAATGGGGTTTACGAGGAGCTAGCAAGGATTAATACTTCTTTTTTGTAAAAATGGCGCCTGTAAAGTCTACTTAAGGTTGGCAACTGCATTGGAAACAGACCACGGGTGTCAACTTTATAAGGTTGACACCTCAGGTGTAGCCCATTTGCACGGGGAAACTACGAAAATTTGGACTCGGTGTCGACCGGGTCGGTGCTAAAACGCTCCAGGAATCAATGAATGATAACCATTAAGGTTGACAACTGCATTGGGAGAGACCATGGGTGTCAACTTTATAAGGTTGACACCTCAGGTGTAGCCCATTTGCACGGGGAAACTACGAAAAATTGGGCTCGGTGTCGACGCTGCGGAGCCAACTACTCCCGGGAAATGCAGTTGATTTGATGATATTGCAGTTGTCAACCTTTAAAGGTTGACAACTGCAATATCATGCACCTTTCTTTACATATTGAAAACTTGGAAGAGCTTCAAGAAGCCGGTTTTGCATATCAAATTGTTATTATCTTAAATCCCCTTGCCATCCGGGCAAAATAACGTACCTTTGCGCCCTTAAAAACAGCTCAGCCGTCCGGTCACCTTCATTAGCCTATTGTTATTGCGGAGTAGCGGATAAGAGCTTAAAGTTAGCATAATGAATATTCGCAACATCGCCATCATCGCTCACGTAGATCATGGCAAAACAACCCTGGTAGATAAAATTTTACACGCAACACAGGTGTTCAGGGACAACCAGGAAACTGGTGAGTTGATTATGGATAGCAATGATCTTGAAAGAGAACGTGGTATTACAATTTTTAGCAAGAACATATCTGTGAATTACAAGGACGTTAAGATCAATGTTATTGATACCCCGGGGCATAGTGATTTTGGTGGAGAGGTAGAAAGGGTGCTTAAGATGGCTGATGGTGTTCTTTTGCTGGTAGATGCTTTTGAAGGACCAATGCCGCAAACACGCTTTGTATTGCAGAAAGCACTCGCTTTGGGACTTCGCCCGATCGTAGTTATTAATAAAGTGGACAAACCAAACTGTCGCCCTGACGAGGTTCATGACGCCGTTTTCGAACTGTTTTTCAATCTCGATGCTACAGAAGAACAATTGAACTTTCCTACCATTTACGGAAGTAGCAAAAATGGCTGGATGAACACAACTTTAACTGAAACAGACAATATTTTTCCTTTGCTGGATGCGATCCTGCAATATGTTCCTGAACCAAAAGTGAACGAAGGTCCTTCGCAAATGCAGATCACTTCCCTTGATTACTCATCTTTCCTTGGAAGGATAGCAGTAGGTAAAGTTGCACGAGGAAGTATTAAAGAGAATCAGCAGATTGCTTTATTACAGGCTGACGGCGGCAACAAAAAGATGAAAATTAAAGAGTTGTACGTTTTTGAAGGAATGGGTAAGAAAAAAGTTACCGAAGTTGTTGCGGGTGATATCTGTGCAATCGTAGGACTAGAAACTTTTAATATCGGTGATACTATCGCTGACGTTGATAACCCTGAAGCCTTACCCGTAATTAGTGTAGACGAGCCTACCATGAGCATGCTCTTTGGTATTAATAACTCGCCTTTCTTTGGTAAGGAGGGAAAATTTGTAACGAGTCGCCATTTGCGTGATCGTTTAATGAAAGAAACTGAAAAAAATCTTGCTCTTCGTGTAGAAGATAGCGATAGCGCTGATAGCTTTAACGTGTTTGGCCGCGGTATTCTTCACCTTGGTATTCTTATTGAAACTATGCGCAGGGAAGGTTTTGAGTTGACGATTGGTCAACCCCAGGTTTTAGTGAAACTTATTAATGGCGGTAAAAACGAACCTTACGAAGTATTGGTAGTAGACGTTCCTGCTGAATACAGCGGAAAAGTTATTGACCTTGTTACGCAACGGAAAGGTGAAATGCTTGTAATGGAAACCAAGGGTGAAATGCAACATCTTGAATTTGATATTCCATCAAGAGGTTTGATTGGTTTACGAAGCAATATGCTTACCAATACTGCAGGTGAAGCTGTTATGGCTCATCGTTTTGCCGAGTACCGCCCATGGAAAGGTCCAATACCAGGACGTAGCAATGGCGTTCTTTTAAGTAAAACGACAGAAAAAACAACGGGATATTCTATTGATAAGTTACAGGACAGAGGTCGCTTCTTTGTGGATCCGGGGGAAGAAGTTTATGCTGGTCAGATCATCGCGGAGCATATTAAGCCAGGCGACCTTGTAGTTAACGCAACTGAGCCGAAAAAATTAACTAATCACCGCGCAAGTGGATCTGATGATGCATCAAAAGCTGCTCCCAAGATTCAGATGAGCCTTGAAGAATGCATGGAGTATATTCAACAGGATGAATGTATTGAGGTAACCCCAAAAAGCATCCGTTTGCGTAAGAGCATTTTAAATGAAGATGATCGCAAACGTGTTAGTAAATCAATGCAGCAGGAGCCTGCTTAAGATATGGTTCAAGATAAAAACCGGCTTTGAAAAGAGCCGGTTTTTTTATGCTTGTAATCGCAGCGATTTTTTAAAAGAATAGTAACGCCCACTCTTTTAGACGAGTGGGCGTTTTGTTTTACAAGATGACATTCCTAGTCTACTCTCTCAAGATTTAGTGTTACTTTTTTCTCTTTGGCGGTGTATTTCATCACCATTACATGTCCGGGCTTTGCCCGCATAATACGTACCCTGTCTCTGCCTTTGGCATCTACGGTAAGCTTTTTCACTTTATAGCCAGCCTTTTCATCGTAAGTAACAGCGTTTGTGCCATAGCGCTCGCCTTCAAAGGTTCCTTCGAAAATAGCGGTTTTGGCTTTCCTGTCAGGGGATTCATCAGTGTATACATAACCAAATGCACCATCCATTTTGAGTATCCGTTGCAAAAGTCCAAGATTAGCCCCATCCTGAATGGTATTTACTCTTTCAACCCTTTTTTCTATTTTATCGAGAGAAGTTGCTTTATTATTTTTATCTAGGTGGAGTAAAAACCCATCCCCTATTGAAATTTGCGTAGCGTTACCCCCCGATTGACCTCGATTTATGATGGCGGCGGCTATACCTAATGCACTTACCGTGCGACGGAAAAATTCTCCCACAACTACTTTACTACCATCTTCCATGAAATTCACGTCGTGTATTTGCAAATAGCCGTCTTCTGATTTTGTTGCGTTTTTCATATCCAACACAGTACCCAAGTCATTTTCTAAAATGAAATTCTTTTCGATGCTAAAATCACCGGTCTTAGCATTTACGTTCGCAATGCTAAATCCTATTGGCCGGGCGCTATAAAACTTGTCATTTTCTCTCGTGATGGACGATATCATTTTCAATGCGCCATTAGGCAAGTATTTGAAGTATTGCGGGTCGTATGCATAACTGTCTAATTGTAATGGCGTTTTATACAATTGCTTCCCGGTGGCCGGATCAATGCCTAAAAGAAAGTTTTTTGACTCTCTCGCGGTTACAGAAGAACGCTCTCCCATGAAGAATTGTATGGCGTCAGGACTGGTATTTACAAGATACATATCTGCACGATCGCCTTTATCAGCGGTAAAATTTTGCTCCCACTTCAACTTCCCTTCGCTACTGATAAATTGGATGTCAACTCCACCTGTCTTTGCCTGGCTTTGGTAAACTACAACAAATCCCTTCCCTTCGACATTTCCAATTCCGTTATAGTATGATGCCATTTCTACTGCGGCTCTCTTGCTCAGAAGCCCTTTTTTCACCTTTTCAGGATCATAGTTTACTTGCCCAATGCTTTTGCCCTTAAGGTTAAATATTTTTACATAACTTTCTACATCGTCCATTTTTTTAGGATCATGAAAAGATAACAAAATATGGTTAGACTCATATACCGCAGCCGTTAGACTTAATTCTTTAGATCCTTCAAACTCATTACTCCCAATGCTCTTGAGATTTTCGTCTAGCACCTCCAGCCTGTAAAGGGCAGATTTTTTCATCTTATCAACTTTGTAAAACAACGCATACCCAACAATAGAACCATTGTTTTTAATTGCGATGCTGCTTTTTAGTTCTATATCAACAACATTTTCCAACTCTTTCGATTGTGCCTTTAACGAAAAACTGTTTGCCAAGGTAAGGCACAACAGTAACAGGGCAGACAGGGTTTGTTTCATTTAATGGGTGGTTTTTTTTCTTTAAATAAATAATTGTATTTACTGTTAGGGAATTTAACGAGAAATGCGGACTTTAATCTTTGAGGATCTTCAGTCCCACCTGCCTGGTCGTACCTCAGCTGGGCAAAAAAATAATCGTCGCCGGTTATATCTGCATCATGATTGAGAAACCAGGCTGCTACGCTTTTTAAATTTTCCTGGTCTAATTCAAAAATGAAATCCTGCAATTTCTTCAGATTACTTCCCGGGGTTGCGTTTGCGTTAGTATAAGAAAAGCGGGTTAATTTTTTATCTGCCATCAGCATATCAGAAAAGCTGGAGGCTATATAATAATTGAACATCGGTTGTATAAAATCATTTTTCCGGGCAAAGAGACAGAAATGCGCACAGAGTGTGAGATTGCCTGTTTCGTATAAATTACGAACGATCTCGATCAACGCTCTTTCCTTTACAGCCCTATAGCCTTCGGATAATTGCTTGCAGCACGACACTTGCGGGATCGTAGCCGTAGAAGGCAGTAACGCGCGGTACCTCAAAAGGCAGTCGGGGTGCGTCTTCACGCTGTCTAACTCTGCATCTGCATTCATACTGACCGTAACGCCCGACAGCCCATTATATCTTTTTTTCTCCCGAAAAGCGTAATCATCCCGAACTGCCTTTTCAAAAATATTCCTGACATTATAGAAACCATCTTCCGCAAAAATGTCATCAACGTGATCTAATTTAAGTATCCCAAGTGCTGCTTTTTTAATATCATACCCGGCACGGGCAAGAAAAACAGCCGACAGGCTATCTGCTTCCTTTTCTTTAAAACGGCTATGCTTTCCATTATTCACTTTTAGGTCTTTCACCAGGGCCTTGAATCGCTCGTATTTGCCATCGTGGCTTTTTTTTATAGATTTGATTTCCTGCTGGAAGTCTTCAGATGCAAAAGTGGTGATATTTTTCGCGATCGCTCTATCAAAATGATGTAAAAAGAAATGGGCGAACTCATGCCCGAGTACAATAGCAAGCTCTTCATCATTATCAAGCCACAGGAGCAGCCCGAGATTTATAAATATTGAACCTGATTCACCGATAGCATACGCATTAGGCACACTGGAACGATTGAGGTACATGTAGAGACTATCGAAGGGAAAACCTGGGTTGCCAAATTTAAGTTTTCTTTTTACGGCTTCACAACGATTGAGAAGTAAAGTATCCAAAACGACCTCATCATTTTCTAGGGCATCCGCCACATATTTGTCAGCCTCCTTTACAAATTCTGAGTAGCTCTTCTGTTCCTTTTTATTATCGTACAGAACTTTTGCGTTTCGCGATTTAAGTTTTGCGAGCTGAGGCTTATAATTTTCTGAACTCAATGATGAAAAGTAAACTTTGGCATACTGGCTATAGACCGGAGAAATAAATAAAATTAGCGCGGCAATATGCAGCACTTTTAGTACGGTTGAATTCATTAGTTTGGTAATTCCTGTAAACATAAGGAATTTTCGCACGAGGTGAATAGTTATAAGTAAATGTACCGTCTTCGCACGTGCGCCGCTTTCCACAGGGAGATAGGGAATTTATGAAAGTTATTTCGGTTTTCGAATATGCCGTAGCAGGCAATTATGTACTTTTGCACTGTGTATAAGCTTGTTCAACTTTTGCTCATTGTGCTACTTTTCCTACTAATTTTTCAGGGAGCCTCTGCCCAGTGCGCCATGTGTACTAAAACTGCCTCTCAGTTGGGCGAAAAGCCAGCCCTTGGCTTGAACAATGGTATTTTATATCTCATGCTTTCACCTTTCGCCATTGTAGGCTTTATTGGTTACAGGTGGTGGAAAGGCAATAAAGAAGCCGGTCAACAATAGTAATATTAATTTCCCAGGTAGGGTTGGATAAAACGGTACACATTCACTTCACCACCTACTGCCTCAATTTCCTTTTTTAAATCAGCCTTTGTAATATCTCTCATCCGGTGATGCCTGATAAGCTGGTATGCTTTTTCTGCCAGCAACCATCCTTTCCTTTCTTTGCTAGAGGAGTTCTTTAAAACTTTTTTAATAGCGAGTAGTAATTCTGCAATTCCATCTTTATTGATGGCGCTCGTTTTAATAATTTCAATTTCTTCCGTATGATTTGCAAAAGCCGGCGCAAGCATCAGCTTGAGATTGCGAACGAAAGCATCAGCACCGGGCCTGTCTGATTTATTTACCACGAATACATCAGCGATCTCCATCAACCCGGCTTTCATCGTCTGTACTTCATCGCCTGCCTCCGGCACGATCGTTACTACGGTTACATCAGCAAGCCCTGCTATTTCAATCTCACTCTGGCCTACGCCTACGGTTTCTACAATGATAAAATCAAATCCAGCGAATTTGAGCAGATCTGTGATTTCAATAATTTTAGGATGGAGCCCTCCAAGAGACCCACGCGTAGCAAGAGAGCGAATAAAAACATCCGGATTATTGTACCACTGGCTCATTCGTATGCGATCGCCTAATAATGCGCCCAGGTTAAAAGGTGAGGACGGATCCACGCATAAGACTGCAATCTTGTGCCCTTCCGCAACAAGGAAACCGATGAGCGAGTCGGTAAGCGTGCTTTTCCCGGCACCAGGCGGGCCAGTGATGCCTAATACGGGTGTTGCGGATGGTGGAAGTGAAGCAAGAAGCTCTTCCATGCCGGCGACCTCATTTTCAATAAAAGAAATACAGCGCGCAATAGCCCTGGAATTGCCATTCTCAATATCATTTTTTAATTGCCTCCACATAACTGCAAAATAGTTCAGATTACTGATAAACTTCTACCGCCTGCATGCCCTGATCAAATTATTTATAAGAGAAGCATTACTTTTACCAAAAAAGTTGCATGCCAGAAAAGGGATTTAAGCGTTACCTAAAACTGTTCGAAAATATTCATAATCCCGGCGAATATTTATTCAATAAAAGCAAACGAAACGAACGTCCACTGAGGTTTACAACCAGGCCTAACCCCATAACTTTTGATGTTCCGGGAAGTCTCTACCAGGTTTTTAAAGAAATTTTCATGGAGGATGTTTACGGTATAAATATGCTCGCCAAAAAGCTGCCCCCGAATCCGGTAGTGATAGATATCGGTGCAAATGCAGGCTTTTTTAATATCCTGTTGCTCTCTAAAATAAAATCTGCGCAAATACTTGCATACGAACCATTGTTGTCTAATACCCGATTTTTTGAAACAGTTATTAATGAAAATAAAGGTTTATCCGACCACATAGAATTATCGCAGGCGGCCGTCACCGGCGCGGAAAAACAAAGTATCGACCTCTTCATGGAGGACACGTCCGACAACCAGGTTGTAGCTTCCATTTTTGCAGGATTTAATAAAGATAATCGCAAAAAAATAACTGTCCCCTGCATTTCACTTTCGAATATTGTCAGTAGTCACCAGCTAAAAACAATTGATCTTTTAAAAATGGATTGCGAAGGAAGTGAATATGATATACTTTATAACACTCCCCCGGAGGTTGTACGGCTGGCGAAACATATTGCCATAGAAGTGCATAATGTGGATGAGAATAAAAACAATTTTTCTACCTTGAGCAAATACCTTGAATCGCTAGGTTATACAATTTCTGCCGCGCCCATTAATAACTTCTGCTACGCAGTAGACGCAATCAAAACAAACTAAAATGAGTTTTGTAAAAAAGATTGTTCTCGACTGTGAAAGAATGAAATATCCAAATACCGGGCTGTATTATTACTGTCTTCAACTCGGAAAAGCTATCCAACGCAACATCGATAAGGACCGTGAATGTTTACAGATTTATGTGAGAGCGCCCGAAGGGCCGGCATTTGGCGAGGGATATGAAATCATCCCTCAAAATTCGCTGCACAAATTTTACATGCCATACCAGCAGCATACCGCGATATGGCATTGTACGTACCAGGGAAGTAATTACTTTCCCTTCAGGAAAAAATTACCGGTTGTTTTGACAATCCATGATCTTAACTTTTTATACGACGAACATAAAAGCCATAAAAAGAAGCAACAATACCTAAAGAAACTCGCGCGAAAGATCCATAGCGCCGGACATATTGTTGCCATTTCGAATTTTGTGCTTAATGATATCAAAAAACACTTTGATATCAGTGAACATAAATGCAGTGTTATTTATAATGGATGTAATATTTCTGCGTTCACATTACCTGCGCTGGCAACCAATAAAATCCCGGCAGCACCTTTTTTGTTCACAATTGGAACAGTAGTAGATAAAAAGAATTTCCATGTACTTCCACCACTGCTTGAAGGGAATGACCGCCAGTTAATTATTTCGGGTGTTATCCAAAGCGAAGAATATAAATCTAAAATCCTTTCTATTGCCATGGAATACGGGGTACATGATCGGGTTATTTTTACAGGGCCAATATCAGAAGCGGAAAAGTATTGGTATATGATAAATTGTGAGGCATTTTTATTCCCTTCCCTGGCCGAAGGCTTTGGTTTGCCCGTAATTGAAGCAATGTATTTCGGTCGTCCGGTAGTGTTATCCACCCATACCTCGCTGCCCGAGATAGGAGGCGATGAAGCTTATTACTTTCCTGACTTCGAGCCGCTTAGTATGAAAAAAGTTCTGAAAGAAAGTTTGCAGCATTACGAGCTGTATCAACCGACAGAAAAAATAAAGGCGCGGGCCTTATTATTTAATTGGGATGAGGCTGCAAGGCAATATCTAGAAATATACCGAAGGTTTTATCCATCAGTGAGCTAATTACGCTTTATAGGCTAAGGGAATGCTGCCCCGGATCCTTTTAAAATTTGTTATTTTTGCAGGCTTAATCAGCATTCATATCTATTTCAGTTAATGAAGAGTTTACGAACAATTTTCAAATATATCAGGAAGTATCCTGGTTTAATAGCAACTTATTTTACATTCAATATTTTTTCTGCCGTATTCGGCGTGATTTCTCTGGGCTTATTAAGTCCGTTTTTAATGCTCATTTTTAAGCAGGGAGACGCGTTTAAAGCGGTAACAAGCCAGGGATTTTTTAACAGGATGAACCCGGTAAATTATTTTAAAGAGTGGCTTTACACTATGATCAATAGTCCAGGACCTGGTGGAAGCATCAAAGCTTTAATGGTAATATGTATTGTTGTGTTCTTTGCAATCCTCCTGAAAAATCTTTTCGCCTACCTAAGCATGTATTTTCTAAATCCAATCAGGAATCGCATTTTAAATGATATGCGCAGTAGTATGTACGAGAAGATTCTCCGCCTTCCCATTGGCTACTTTAGTGAGCAACGAAAAGGTGACATCATGAGTAAATTATCAAATGATCTTGCGGATGTAGAAGGCTCTACCATTAGTGTGCTTGAAAGTATTTTCCGGGAGCCTATTACCATCCTGTTGTTCCTCATATACATGATCATCTTAAGTCCTCAGCTTACGTTATTTCTGTTGATCTTCCTCCCAGTCTCTGGATTTATACTGGGCCGCATCGGGCGTTCCCTGAAAAAAGAAAATACTCGGGTATTACAACAGTTTGGTAAATTATTCTCTACAATCGAAGAAACCCTTGGGGGGATTCGTATCATTAAAGCTTTTAACGCAGAGGCAAAGATTCAGGATAAATTTGAAAAAGAGAACGATGCGATGTACCAACTAAAAAATAAGGCTAACCGCCGGCGTGACCTTGCGTCACCGGTATCGGAGGCTCTCGGGATTACCGCGGTTTTATGTATTCTTTGGTATGGTGGTCGCATGGTACTAAGTTCCGACAAATCATTCACGCTAAACGCTGGCGATTTTCTGGCGTACATTGCCATATTTACCCAGTTAATACAGCCGCTTAAAGGACTATCAAATGGGTCGTACAACATGCAAAAAGGTGCAGCCAGCATCGAAAGAATTGAGGGGCTGATTAATGAAAAAGTAGAGATACAGGAAATGCCTGGCGCAAAGATTCTGGAAAATTTCAAAGATTCTATAGAATTAAAGAACGTAAGCTTTAGTTACGAGGACTCTGCTATTTTGAAAAATATCAACCTCATCATTAAAAAAGGGAAAACGATTGCACTTGTAGGAAGCAGCGGCGCAGGGAAAAGCACGCTGGTAGACCTTATTCCCCGATTTATTGATGCAGGGAGTGGAGAGGTACTTATAGATGGAATAAATATAAAAAATTATACGCTGCATTCTATCCGCCACCAGATGGGTATTGTAACACAGGAAGCCATTCTTTTTAATGATACTATTGCCAGTAATATTGGCCTGGGCAAGGATAACGCAAGCGCAGAAGAAATAAAAAACGCGGCCCGCATAGCAAATGCTGAAATCTTTATTGATAAAAAAGAAGATAGTTACGAAACGAATATTGGGGACAGGGGAATGAAGCTAAGCGGCGGAGAACGCCAGCGACTAACAATCGCACGTGCGGTTTTGAAAAACCCACCCATCCTTATTCTTGATGAGGCTACATCAGCACTTGATACCGAAAGCGAGCGATTGGTACAGGATGCTATTAATAATCTTATGGCCAACCGAACTTCCATTGTCATAGCCCACCGGCTTAGTACAATTCGTCATGCAGATGAAATAGTAGTATTGCAAAAAGGCGAAATAGTCGAAAGAGGAACGCACGACAGTCTGTTAAAGCAAAACGGGTTTTACAAAAAGCTGGTAGATATGCAGGAAGTGAAATAAAATTTATACGGCGGGTGACCAGGCGATCCCTGTAAAAGGCTAAGCGATAGTCCATCATTTTAATTTAAGCCGATAGGCATAAAAATTTAGCAATGACAAATTTCATCCCGATTTTCCCACTCGGCATTGTTGTTTACCCGGGTGAACTCGTAAACCTCCACATTTTCGAACCTCGTTACAGGCAACTCATAAAAGATTGCTTCGATGCCAAAAAACAGTTCGGCATACCTACCGTTTTAAACAATAAGGTAAGTGAAATGGGGACACTGGTGCAGGTTAACGAAATAACCACTACGTACGACGACGGCAGAATGGACATTAAAACAGAAGGCCTTCAAACGTTTAAAATCCTTGAAATTGTAAGGGAGTTACCTGACAAATTGTATAGCGGTGCTATTGTAACTTATCCTAAAGTATCACTCAAAGGCAGCGTCGGGCTGATGAAAAAAATCTTGCAGGGAATAAGAGAGATTCACAAAAGCCTTGAAGTGAACAAAGATTTTAAAAAGTCTGATGAGGAATTATTGAGTTACGACATAGCCCATCATGCAGGTATGAGTTTACAGGATGAATATTATTTGCTGGAGCTTGAAGAAGAATTGCACCGGCAGGAGTTTTTAAAACGGCATCTCTCTAAAGTAATTCCCATCATGGAAGAAATGGATACCTTAAAATCCAAGATTCAGCTAAATGGTCATTTTAAAAATCTCGAAGGTTTTCAGTTTTAAGAAGTATTATAATGCACAGTATGATTACTATTTGTTTTGATTTTGGGAATACACGTCTTAAGGCTGCTATCTTTGATGCTGATACATTACTGGAAGAACTTGTATTGGCGGATGACTCCGATTTATCGGTAATGACTTTAGTAGAAAAATACAAACCGGCAAGAACTATATTGTCCTCAGTAATTAACCACAATCCCGAAATAGAAACCATCTTACAAAATCAAAGTCGTTTCCATAAACTTTCACCTTCCACCAAAATTAATTTCACTACTCCTGTTGGGAGGCCAGAAACTATCGGAGCCGACCGGCTTGCGTTAATGGCTGCTGCGGCACACTACTTCGCCGGCAAACACAATCTTGTTATCGCATTGGGTAGCTGCATCACTTATAATTTTTTAAACCAGTATGGGGAGTTTCTGGGAGGAGGCATTTCCCCCGGTATGGATATGCGTTTTAAGGCGATGCACGATTATACAGCTAAGCTGCCTCTTATCAATGCTTCCTGGAATTTTCCGCTCATCGGGTATGATACAAGAACAAACTTGTTGTCGGGCGTAATTAATGGGATGGCGAATGAAATCGAAGGTTTCATACAAAAATATGAGGATAAATACAGCAACTTTAACGTGGTTTTAACCGGGGGCAATTCAGCCTATTTTGCAAGTCAACTTAAAAAAAGGATATTTGCCGACCATAATTTTTTATTTAAAGGACTGTATGTACTCAGCGAACTCAACAACTGCGATCATTAAACGAATTTCCGGATTATTTATAGCAGTACTTTTCTCTCTTTTTTCTTTTGCACAGGAAAACTCTCCTTATTCAAGATATGGAATTGGAGATTTAGCCCCGAACAGGAATGTCCTCAACCGGGGAATGGGTGGCATTTCTGCAGGCTACTCAGATATTTCAAGCCCAAGTATTAATCTCTCAAATCCCGCTTCGCTTGGTTCGCTGATTAATACAATCTACGATCTGGGTGGGGATATCGACATACGCAATTTAAAAAGCAATACCTCTCCGCAGAAGTTTAAATCGGTTAACACTATTATCTCCTATCTGCAGGTTGGGTTCCCAATTACACCCAGGAGAATGGCTGCTAAAGGAAATTCATGGGGGATTAGCTTTGGGTTACGTCCTGTGACCCGGGTTAATTATAAGATAGAAGAGAACAAAAGATTGCCGAATGTCGATAGCTTGAAGACTTTGTATGAGGGCAACGGGGGCCTGTCCCAAGCCAACATTGGTACTGGTATAAAGATTAAGAATTTTAGTTTCGGTGCAAGCTCTGGCTATGCATTTGGGACAAAAGAATTCAGCACTAAAATAACGCCGGTGAATGATACCGTGGTATATTATAAGTCTAATTCTGCAAGTCAAACCCGGTTTGGAGGTCTTTTTGTAAACCTGGGTGCACAATACGACATTAAAATGAAGAAGAATGCTGTTCTCCGCCTCGGGGTATATGCTAATCTTGAGCAACAGTTGCATGCAAACCGTGACCTGGTAAACGAAACCTTCACCTACAACTCCGACGGGGGCATAGTTGGAATTGACACTATCACCTATACAAAGGGTGCCAGAGGAACATTAAAAGTACCCGCTACTTATAGTGCCGGCTTTACATATACAAACGATCACTGGCTTTTTGGGGCAGATATCGATTTTGCAAAGTGGGAAACATATAGCCTTTATGGCGAAAAAGATCCTTCAGTCCAAAATAATTATACCTTCCGAGCAGGCGCCCAATATTTTGCGGCTACAGATAAAACACCTGCTAGTAAATACTGGAGTTTTGTAAAGTATCGCACTGGATTTTATTATGGAAATGATTATATAAAGATAACTAAAGAACGTCCTGACTACGGCGTTACTTTCGGCGCAGGTTTTCCTCTTACTTCGCTCCGCCGTAATGCTTTTGCTTTTTACCGTGAAGGTTTGGTTGTTCTTAATACTGGTTTTGAAATCGGAGCGAGAGGTAATAAGCAAAGCCAGAGCATTCGAGAAACTACAACGAGGTTTAGTATCGGCCTTTCGATGAATGCCCGCTGGTTCCAGAAAGTAAAATACAATTAAAGATTTTTTTTATATCCCACCAATGTTGAAACTTCTTTCATACCATAAAATATTACCGGCAGCCTTTATCACAGGCTTTTTTTTTTATCCGGGTGTGAAAATGACGAGGCTGTTGTTAATAATCTGGGTCTGAAAAAGTTAGGCGTAGAAGAGGCAAAAAACATCCGGACAATTTATACCACTGGCGGAAAAACGAAAGCAATCCTCACGTCTCCTCTCATGTTGCGTGTTCAGGATACTATTGCTTACTATGAATTTCCAAAAACCCTGTCTGCTGAATTTTATAATGATAAGGGACTATTAGAAAGCAGACTTACTGCCCATTATGCAAAGTATAAAGAAGCTCAGAACATTATTTTTTTAAGGGATAGTGTCCGGGTAATCAATCTCAGTAAAGGTGATACACTCTACTGCAATGAATTATACTGGGACCGCAGCAGAACCGGGCGCGAATTTTACACCGATAAACCTGTGCGCATTCGTACCAGAACTCAAATACTCGACGGGATAGGAATGGAAGCAAGGCAGGATTTCAAAGAATACTATATCATTTATCCAACCGGAATAATTACTGTCCCAAAGTCTCAGTTTCCACAATAAATTTCCGAAGAATTTACAGTGAGGCAGGGACGAGAACTTAATAATTTAGAAAAGGAATTCCTGTTGTACCTTTCCTTTTTCTCAATCGAAATTTATCAGACTTGCGGATAAATAGCTCACAACAACATTGATCAGTTACCGTATTTATTACATTAAATTCTTGCCGTCCAACAACTAACTATATGAATAAAATAACTGTTTACGGCATCCCGAATTGCGATTCGGTAAAAAAAACGTTGGAATGGCTTAAACAGGGCAATATCCCTTACGAATTCCATAATTATAAAACCGAAGGCATCTCTGAATTTAAACTTAAACAGTGGAGCAAGCTAACAGGCTGGGAAAAGTTATTTAATAAAAAAAGCAGCACGTGGCGAAAGGTAATGAGTGAGGCTGGCAATGAAAATCTAACATCTGCAAAGGCACTAAAACTTATGATGGAGAATACGTCAATTATAAAGCGACCGATTATTGAATTTAATGGTTCACTCCTTATTGGCTTTGATGCTTCAAATTTTGAAATACAATTTTTAAAACAATAAACAAAATAAAATGAAAAGATTCGCTAACGCCAATTGGCAAGGAACAGGTAAAGAAGGTAAGGGAACGTTAAGTACACAAAGCACCACCTTAAGCAACACGCAGTACTCATTTAATAGCCGTTTCGCGGAAGGTGTCGGTACAAATCCGGAAGAACTGGTGGCGGCAGCACATGCAGGGTGTTTCACAATGAAACTGAGTTTTTCTTTAAATGCAGCGGGGTTCACGGCTGATAGCATTGATACGCGTTGTGATATTACTTTAGAAGATGGAAGTATCACCTCTTCTCATCTTACTGTAAAGGCAACCATTCCTAACATCTCTAAAGAGCAGTTTGATGAAGCCATTACAGATGCAGAAAAAAATTGTCCGATCTCTAAATTATACAATACGAAAATTTCCGCAGAAGGAACTTTAGTTTAGTAATGACGACCTAAATACATAATGGGCGCTGGTGGATTAAGTTCACCAGCGCCTTTTTTTTATGGTTTGGGAGCCTAGATTTTAAATATCTTTAATCACCTGTTAGTAATGAGTACCTCACTTCAATTTCAACAATATTTATGTCATCTTTTCAAAACAAAACAATATTTATCACGGGAGCCTCCCGGGGAATAGGAAAAGCAATTGCGTTAAAACTTGCACGTAAAGGAGCAAATATTGTGGTGGCTGCAAAATCCACGGAAGAGAATCCTAAGCTTGGGGGTACTATTTATTCGGCAGCCGCGGAGATAGAAGCTGCCGGGGGAAAGGCATTAGCAGTACAATGTGATATCCGGGACGAAAACCAGATAGATGCAGCAGTTAACAGAGCTGTTGAAGTTTTTGGAGGGATTGACGTATTAATTAACAATGCTTCGGCCATTAGCTTAACCCCAACGGAAAAAACGGAGCCAAAGCGGTTCGATTTAATGCATGACATCAATGTAAGGGGAACCTTTTTAATGTGTAAAGCCTGTATTCCATTCTTAAAAAAGGGCTCAAATCCTCATATCTTAACCCTGTCCCCCCCTTTAAATATGGACATGAAATGGTTTGCTAATCATATTGCATATACCATAAGCAAATATAATATGACGATGATTACATTGGGGCTAGCAGAAGAATTAAAAAAATATTCTATTGCCGCAAATGCCCTTTGGCCCCGCACTACCATTGCCACAGCAGCAGTTCAAAACCTTCTTGGAGGCGATATGCTTATAAATATGAGCCGCACTACCGACATAGTTGCTGACGCCGCTTATATCGTACTTAGCAAACCATCAAATGAATGTTCGGGCAATACATTTACTGATGAGCAAGTGTTGGAAAAGGAAGGTATCACCGATTTTAGTAAATACTCAGTGGTGCCGGGAGCAAATCTGTATAATGACCTGTTTATTTAGTTATAAAAAGGATGCCGCAATTTTAAAGCGGCGGCATCTATTAAAATTTCAAAGTGGTTTTCTGCCGCCAGGTTTTGTCTTTCCCTTTGCCCCTGCTGGATTTTTATTTTCATACAAACTATCTCCCACCGAAAGACTGTCGGGAGTAGGATTAACGTTCATTTCTGTTTTCACAGCATCATGCGGTACGGGCTCTTCAACACCCGCGGCAGTATTATTATTCTCTTCCACCGGGGT
Organism: Chitinophagales bacterium; assembly: GCA_025355935.1. GTDB lineage: Bacteria > Bacteroidota > Bacteroidia > Chitinophagales > Chitinophagaceae > Ferruginibacter. The sequence goes on from JANXYS010000365.1 coordinate 18,684, forward strand.
GTTTGAGAAATTATTATTCCCGGTATTCGTATTATCATTTTCCGGCTGGTTAGTTTCACTAGGCGTAGGTTCTGTGTTTTTATTTTCCGAAATAGGGCTTCTATTTTTATTCGACCGTTTAACCGGCGGTGTTGGTCTTGCTACAGGTGTTGCTCTCCGAATCATCGTCCCTTTGCGACGGGGAGGACTTGCAGAGACGGTCTTCTGAGGAGCGGTACTTTTAGCGAGGCTTTTTTTTGCTCCTGTTTTGTTAGGCACCGCTTTTTTCACAACAGCTTTACTTGTAGCTGATCTGTTACCTGTCGTCTTAGCGTTCGCAGAAGATTTCTTAGGCGCTGAGTTTTTAGAGGCAAACTTTTGAGGTGATGATTTTTGGTTGGTAGCTCTGCCGGTTGAAGCTTTTTTGGGAGCGACTTTTTTTACACCTGAACGTTGTGGTGCTGCCTTCTTTACTGGTGCTTTTTTTGGAGCTGCATTTTTTGAACTCGACTTATTTGGAGCTGCATTTTTAGGTACCCCTTTTTTTACAGGGACTTTGGCTCCTTTTGCACGTGCCTCAGATAAGCCAATCGCAACCGCCTGCTTCCTGTTGGTCACCTTTTGTCCGGATCCGCTTTTTAGTTTACCCTTGTTCATTTCTTTCATTACGGTCTTGACTTTATTGCCAGCCGATTTTGAATACTTTGCCATAAAATAGAATTTAGTGAGTTAGACGTTTGAAAGTTGAGTCGAGGAATTTCAGACTTTAATGTTTGATTTTTTGTTTCAACTCAGTGCTTATATTTCAAAAATTATACCAGTGTAAAACTCTATTAATGTTGCGAATTTTAAGACCTTGGTGCATAACTGAAGCGATGGTTATTTGTCGCGCGCTATCATAGAATAAAATTTTGCAATTATAAAATATACTTTTATCCCCGATTATGTTCGATCGTACCAAAAGTTAAAAATTAATATATCGCTGTAACATTTGCTACATTATTGCGATATATTATAAATAGCAACGTAAAATTCTTGAATCAAACTTTAGACATACCAATACTAGATGAGCAAATCGAACTCTGCCGGCAGGGTAATGCTAAGGCTTATCATTTTGTCTACAACAGGTATGCGAAAGTGATGCTTAACAGTAGCATGCGTATTTTAAACAATCTTGCCGATGCCGAAGACATGGTTCAAGAGGCATTTGTAGACGCCTTCAAAAAGCTCGACAGTTTTACATACAAGAGTCCATTTGAAGCCTGGTTACGAAGAATAGTGATTAACAAATCAATAAGCTTTCTGCGCAAAAAGAAATCCATCTGGGTAGATCTTACAACGGTTGCTACCGCAGACAAAAGTGACGATGACAGGGTTGATGAAGATCTTTTTAATTACGAAGTACAAAGAGTGAAAAAAGCGATTGAGCAGCTACCTGAGAACTACAAATTGGTATTTAACTTATATGCCCTGGACGGACTACCGCAGGAGGAAATTGGTTTGCTTCTTGGAATAGCACACAACAATGTACGAATCCAATATCATCGGGCGAAGAAAAAAATTTTAGAATTATTAGAAAAGGAGGTATGTTATGAAAATTAATCTGGAGGATTTTATGAACAGCAACAGGGATGAGTTCGATACTTATGAACCTTCCGAAGCATTATGGAGTCGTGTTGAAAATCAATTACAGAAACCCAGGAAAAGGGGCATCATCGCTAGCATGACTACCCGAAAATTAATGTCCGCGGCGGCGGCGATTGTTATAATTGCAGCGGCAGCTTTTTTCTACAAAAATTCTACCGTTAAGCCCGACGTCAGTGTAGCAGCAGTTAACGCCCCAGTCAATAAGATTCCGGAACCAGTGGACAGCGTTTCACAAATCGCATCAACCCCCGGTCCGGATACCCAAGATAGTGAGCCTGCACCAATCTTAAGCCCTATCAATAAAGAAACCCCTGAACTGGCTTCTAATGAAACGCTAAAATCTATAACTGACCAGGAAATGGTTCACTATACCAAATTAGTTGAGCTCAAGCAAGCCCAGATCAGTATCCTGAAAAAAGATGAGCCACTTTTATACAAGCAGT
>JANXYS010000391.1 GCA_025355935.1 Chitinophagales bacterium
AGTAACCGCGACGTTGGGTTGGGAACAAGAATATTTTGTGGTAGATGCTGGTTTGGCTAACGCCCGCCCCGATCTTGTTTTGACCGGCAGAACAGTTTTTGGTCATGCTCCGGCAAAAGGACAGCAGTTGGAAGATCATTACTTTGGAGCAATACCGGAAAGGGTATATGCTTTCATGCGCGACTTTGAACAGGAGTCGTATAAATTAGGAATTCCCCTTCGTACACGTCATAATGAAGTGGCACCTGCACAGTTTGAATGTGCTCCTATTTTCGAAGAAGCAAATCTCGCTGTGGATCACAATACCTTATTAATGGACGTGATGACCCGGGTTGCAAAGCGTCATAACCTTAAAGTTTTGCTTCATGAAAAGCCATTCGCCGGAATAAATGGAAGTGGGAAGCATAACAACTGGAGTTTGAGTACCGATACCGGGGTAAATCTTCTGGCGCCCGGCAAAACTCCTAAAACCAACCTGATGTTCCTCACGTTCTTTGTGAATATTATCAAGGCGGTGCATGATTATGCAGACTTATTAAGGGCAACAATTGCGAGCGCAGGAAACGATCATCGTTTAGGTGCCAACGAAGCGCCTCCTGCAATCATATCTATATTTATAGGGAAATATCTCACAGACGTTTTAGCCCAGGTTGAGACGAGAGTGGGTGGGAATTTTGACGAAACTGATGAGGCCATTTTAAAACTTGATATACATAAGAGCATTCCAGAACTAATGCTTGATAATACGGATCGTAACCGTACTTCTCCATTTGCTTTCACGGGCAATAAATTCGAATTCCGGGCTGTCGGATCTGCGGCTAATTGTGCAGGCGCTATGACCACCATCAATAGTATTATGGCGGAAACCCTTAAAAAGTTTAAGAGCGAAGTTGATGGTATTATTGAGAAGGGCGAGAAAAAGGAAATCGCCCTGATGCATGTGATCCAGAAGTATATTGTCGAAAGCAAAGCCGTGCTGTTTGAAGGTGATGGCTATAGCGATGAGTGGGCGAAGGAAGCTAAGAAAAGAGGTTTGGAAAATGTCAAAACAACGCCCCTTGCCCTTGATGCCTTCGTTACGAAAAAGGCCAAGGCTCTGTTCGAAGAAAATGATATCTACACTCACATGGAATTAGAGGCGAGGCATGAAATCATGCTGGAAGACTACATAAAGAAGGTGCAAATTGAAGCGAGGGTAATGGGCGATCTCGCCAGCACAGTAATTTTGCCGGCTGCAGTAAAATATCAAACCATATTACTCCAGAACATTAACGCATTGAAAGATGCAGGATTACCGGAATCCCTGTACTCAAATCAAAAAGAAATCGTAGTAAAACTTAGTGAACATATCAATACCATCAGCGACAACGTTGAGAAAATGATTATGGCTCGCAAAAAAGCGAACGATCTAACTGATAGCAGGGAAAAAGCAATAGCCTATTGTGATGATGTTAAAGGTAATTATTTCGACAGCATCAGGTACAACGTTGATAAGCTGGAATTAATGGTCGATGATAGTTTATGGGCGCTTCCAAAATATCGCGAACTTTTATTTCTAAGATAATATCACGAATTTTTCATTTTTGCCCCCTCGTCCCGAGGGGGCATTTTTAATTCAGGAAGCTTGAATTGTCCTCTTTGCCAATGAATTCAAACCTTTTAAATCACCAATTGTTGTAGTGAGCAAAACATCTTAAATCCTTTAAAAGTAATATTATAACATGCAGGATGGAGTAATGATGCAGTTTTTCCACTGGTACACAGAGGGTGACGGTAAATTTTGGAAACAGTTGACACAACAGGCAAGAACACTCGCCGGGAAAGGGATTACGGCACTTTGGTTGCCACCTGCTTTTAAAGCAAGTGAGGGATGCCATTCGGTAGGCTACGATATTTATGACCTCTTTGACCTTGGTGAATTCAATCAAAAATCTTCACTTAAAACAAAATATGGAACAAAAAATGAATACATCGAAGCTATCGCAGCACTAAGGTCTGCAGGCGTTCAGGTATATGCCGACATTGTTATAAATCATCTTGCAGGTGCGGATGAAAAGGAATTAGTGAAAGCTATTAAAGTGAATCCAGAAAATAGAACGGAAATTATAAGTGAGCCCTACGATATTGAAGCTTATACAAAATTTACATATCCGGGTAGGGAAAAAAAATATTCAAATTTTGAATGGAACCACACTTGCTTTTCCGGAACGGATTACGACGACCTTAAGAAAGAGTCAGCCATCTTCAGTATAATAAACGATGCAGGATCTGACTGGGAAGAAATGGTAGACGATGAAAAAGGAAACTATGATTATCTTATGTATGCCGATATTGAATTCAGAAACCCAGTTGTGCGGGAACACCTGAAGGAGTGGGGAAAATGGTATTATAATACGGTTAATTTTGACGGGGTTCGGCTTGATGCCGTCAAACACATCTCGCCGGGTTTTTACAATGAGTGGCTAGATTATATGCGGAATGAAACCGGCAAGAATTTTTTTGCTGTGGGAGAGTACTGGGCGCCCGGTAACCTGGCTTCCCTGCAAAAATATATCGAAGCTACAGACAAGCGTATGTCCCTTTTTGATTCATCCCTGCATAATAATTTTCATACAGCGTCTTGTGAGGGAAAGAACTATAATCTCTCTACTATATTTGACAATACGCTCCTTAATACTATGCCTGAGCTTGCGGTAACTGTTGTTGACAACCATGATACGCAGCCTCTCCAGGCATTAGAAGCCCCGGTATCTCCTTGGTTTAAACCCCTCGCATACTCGCTCATCTTGTTACGACCTGCAGGGTATCCCTGCATTTTTTACCCGGATATGTATGGAGCAAAATATACTGACAAAGGCAGGGACGGTAATGATTACACGATTGAACTCCCAATTGTAACCGAACTTGAAAAGTTGTTGTGGCTGAGGCGATATAAAGCCTTGGGTTTGCAACGTGATTATTTCGATCATGCAAATTGCATCGGTTGGACACGCGAAGGGGAACATCCAGACGCAGGTTGCGCCATCATTATGAGTAATGGCGAAAAAGGCTTTAAGCGAATGGAAATTGGAAAAGTTCATGCAGGAAAAGCATTTATCGATTCTTTAGAGCATGTTGAGGGCATCGTGACTATTGATCAGGAAGGAAAGGGTGATTTTTATTGTGAGGCGGGAGCGGTTTCAGTTTGGATTGCAGCATAGGTTCTTTCGGCTATTTTACTTTTTAAAATATTAAATTTAAAAAAATTAAATGGTAGTTGAAACACGCCGGCTTGAAATCGGTGGGTGTAGCAGAACACATGTTGAGTATTTAAAAAATAACAACAGTGATAAGCTGGAACTGTGGATATTTTAATCTCCTTAACGAAAGGATGATTATTTTTAGCTTATGAAAAAAATTCTTCTTTCCTGTGTTGCTTTATTCATAATCTTTCAATTTTCCTTGGGTCAAAGTAATCTCAAAAATAACTTTAGCAACGTGGACAACTACGTTAAGAAGTTAGGTTCTCTAACTAATTTGAATGTATCTGTCATTGCGGATACCCTTACCCGAAATTTTTCCGAAAAAGAAGACAAGGCGAGAGCTATATTTTTCTGGATTGCTACTAATATTGCCTTGGATGGTAAGGCTATCAAGCAAAATGATCATGGTAAAACTTTACCTGAAAATGTAGTGCAATTTCGTAAGAGCACTCCCCTCGGTTTTTCACTACTCGTGCAGGAAATGTGCAGCCAGGCAAACATTCGTTGTCTCTCAGTAGACGGTTATGTGAAAAGTCGTGCGGAGGAGATTAATGAAAAAGCTGATGAATTTAATCACTCCTGGAATGTTGTACAATTAGGAAAGAGCCCGGAAGAATGGTATTATATTGATGCAGCCAGAGCAAGCGGATTTTTGGATAATAAAATGTCGGTTTTTACCCCATCCTTTACAAGCGAATACTTTTTTTCAGATAAAAATCTTTTTAACCTGGATCACTATCCAGATAATAACGCCTGGCAGCTAGGCCCCTCTGGACCAAAAAGCATTAAAGATTTTTATAGTTTGCCGGTTTTTTTAACGGGCGCGTATACATTTGGATTAGGTAAACCAAAACCTGCAACGGGCCTGATTAAAACATCAGTAAAAAAACCGGTTAGTTTTAGTTTCCCGTTTAATGGAATGGTCATTAAATCTATTGAACTAATCATTGGCGACGGTCGTAAACTACGGAAACCAGAAGCCATGAATTTTTCGACCAACGATGGTATTGTAAGTTTTAATTACCTATTTAAAACCCCTGATGAATTTCCCGCGACTATCCGCATTAATGGAAAGGACGTGCTTGCTTACAACATCGCGGTAACCGAATAATTAAAGCTTTTTCTGTGACTGGAGCATTTCAGCGTAATTCATTTTTCGAGCCAGCGTATTTACCGCGAGGGCAATGCGCTTTGCGCGGGTTTGCTCTGTTTTAGAAGATTCAATCCATTTGGAGTAATAATGCTGATGGGAACGAGCTAGACTCTGAAATTGTTTTTTCGCCGCCGGTTCATCATTTAAACACTGTAACAGGTCGTCACAGAGCTTCATTTCTGACTCGTCTAATTCAAGGATAACTTCTACGCTTGCAGGATATTGTTTTCGAAGTGCTTTTCGCATCACTGCATTCACGGGAAGGATAAAATCTCCTCCTCCCATTGGAATCAGTGCCACATATTCGATATTGTGATCGTCCAGTTGCCCTTTTACCCGAAAGGACCGTTTAAAACCCGATTTTAATTTTTCCGCTGTTTTGCTGGGAACCGTCAGATATGTCCAGCCAGTTTTTTCACCCTGGGATCCAAATTTGGAAAGCTTAGCCGTGAACATTATTTTCATGAACTAAAACTAATATAAAATTCGGGATGCAAATGGAGAGTGGCCTAATTCCAGCCATGCATTAAAAAAGTCCACATAGGTGGACTTAAATCTTATGCAGCTTTCTGTTTTACAGGAGTTTTCTTTTTGACTTTTTTAAGAGCCAGTTCAATAGCTTTACTTAATTCGTCATAAGTCGGTTTCGCCACCTTTTCACCGTTTACAAAAAAAGTTGGAACTTCCTTTACCCCGCGATTCAGACCTTCTTTCAGGTCCCCCTGAACCTGCCAGCCATACGTAGCATTTACTAATTCGTCAAGAAAACGTTTGTTGTTAACCCCTGCTTCCTTTGAATGAAGTTTAAGGCTCGTTGTTCCCAGGTTTTTACGGTTGGCAAACAAAATATTATGCATTTCCCAAAACTTACCTTCCTGTGCAGTTGCTACAGCAGCCTCGCCGGCTTTCAAGCTTCTCTGGTGAATATTAGTAAGAGGAAAATGCCTAAAGTTAAAGCGGATTCTTCCGTCATAATCAATAAGTAACTTCTTTACTATTTCATTTGCTTTAGCACAAGACTCACTTTCATATTCGCCAAATTCTTCTAATGTAACCTCTGCTTTTACGTTCCCTACAAATACATCTCTCGGTTCAATGATTTCAACCACTTCTTTTTTAAATGCCATATATAATTTCCTTTTACTTAATTAACTACGACATAACAGTTGAGGTCGTATATAATTTTTTTGTTGTGTGAATGGGATGAAGATAACAATTTTTATAAGTTTTCAAAACCCATCTGAAAAGTTTTCCCGATTCCGATAGTTAAAACTTTGAAATTCATATTCTTGCCTCTCCAAATTTCCCTAAATCTATTTCGTTGCCAGCTCCCGGGATTCATTGCGAAAAACAACTGTCCCATCAAACACATCTACAAGAACCGGGCTTGTTTTATCAATCGTGCCTCCAAGAATTTTTTTACTCAATTGATTTACGATTTCCTTCTGTATAAGCCGTTTTAACGGGCGTGCCCCAAATTGTGGATCGTATCCATTATCTGCAAGGTATTCGAGTGCGTAATCGCTGAATTGAAGCTCGATCCCGTTTTGAGCAACAAGCCTTCGCAGCCCTTCTAATTGTATCCCAATTATCCCTCTTATCTCTTTTTTCATCAAAGGATGAAACATAATTACTTCGTCGATACGGTTCAAAAACTCGGGTCGTATTGTTTGTTTAAGTAATTCCACCACCTCATATCTCGTTTTTTCCATTACTTCTTCAAGATTATCCTCGGTAACATTTTCAAAATTTTCCTGTATAACCTGGCTCCCCATGTTGCTAGTCATGATGATGATTGTATTCTTAAAGTTCACTACCCTCCCTTTGTTATCTGTTAGCCTTCCGTCATCCAGTACCTGCAACAGCACATTGTATACATCCGGGTGGGCCTTTTCTATCTCATCAAGCAACACAACCGAATAAGGTTTTCTTCTTACGGCCTCGGTAAGCTGGCCACCTTCGTCATAGCCAACATACCCGGGTGGTGCGCCAACCAGCCTGCTCACAGAATGCTTTTCCTGGTATTCACTCATATCGATCCTGGTCATCATTCCATCATCGTCAAACAGATAATCAGCCAGCGCTTTAGCGAGTTCGGTTTTCCCTACCCCGGTGGTACCGAGAAAAATAAAGGAACCTATTGGTTTTTTGGGGTCATGAAGGCCAGCTCGGCTTCGTCGAATCGCATCCGATACTGCCCCGATAGCTTCGTTTTGCCCCACCACCCTTTTATGCAATTCGTCCTCCAGATTTAATAATTTTTCCCGTTCGCTCTGTAGCATCTTAGTTACGGGAATGCCCGTTGTCTTTGCTACACTATCGGCAATATCTTCAGCATCTACTTCTTCTTTTAACAGCCTCTTTTCAGAAAGGTTCGAAAGCTGTTTTGTAAGTTCGGAAATCTCTTCCTCCTGTACTTTCACTTTACCGTACCTGATTTCGGCCACTTTTCCATAATCGCCATTTCTTTCGGCTTGCTCCGCTTCTTGTTTTAGATATTCAATTGCAGCCTTACCATTTTGTATCTTTTCGACCAATTCCTTTTCATCCGCCCATTTACTCTTATATGTATCCCTATCTACAGAAAGATTGGCAATTTCTGTATTGAGATCTTTTAATTTTACTTCATCATGCTCGCGCTTGATTGCTTCTCTTTCAATTTCCAACTGCCGAATCTGGCGTTCCAATTTATCGAGTTCCTCTGGCATTGAATTCATTTCTAGTCGCAACTTTGCCGCACTCTCATCTATCAGATCAATTGCCTTATCAGGTAAAAATCGGTCGGTTATATATCGGTGAGACAATTCCACCGCTGCAATTATCGCTTCATCTTTTATACGAACATGATGATAGGTCTCATAACGGTCTTTTAACCCGCGCAGAATAGAGATCGCGTCTTCCACTGAAGGTTCGTCGATTAACACTTTCTGAAAGCGTCTTTCAAGTGCTTTATCTTTTTCAAAAAATTTCTGGTATTCGTTAAGCGTTGTAGCACCTACTGCGCGCAGCTCGCCCCTGGCTAATGCAGGTTTCAAAATGTTAGCGGCATCCATGGCACCATCACCGCCGCCAGCTCCTACAAGAGTGTGAATTTCATCGATAAATAAAATAATGTCCCCTTCCGCAGATTGCACTTCTTTTACTACTGATTTTAGTCGTTCCTCAAATTCCCCCTTATATTTTGCGCCGGCAATCAATAAGCCGAGATCGAGTGCGTAAATAACTTTACTCCGCAAATTTTCAGGCACATCCCCGTTCACGATACGCATAGCCAGGCCTTCGGCAATAGCCGTTTTACCTACTCCGGGCTCTCCAACAAGAATCGGGTTATTTTTTGTGCGCCGGCTTAAAATATGGAGGGTTCGCCGAATCTCCTCATCCCTTCCAATTACCGGGTCTAGTTTGCCTGACCTTGCCATCTCATTTAAATTCTTTGCATATTTATTCAACGCATTAAATTGAGTTTCCTGGGTCTGCGAGTTCACGGTGCTCCCCTTTCGCAAGTCACGTATCGCCGTAATTAAACCTTTCTCGGTAAGTCCTGCATCTTTCAATAATCTCGCTGACGGATCATTTCCCTGTACAATACCAAGCAGCAAATGTTCAGGAGTTACAAATTCATCCTTAAAGGATTTCAGGGATCCTACGGCCCGTAAAATAACGTTATTAGCTTCCCTACCAAATGCCTGCCCGGGTTCACTTGAAACTGTTGGTAATCTTTTAATTAGTTCTTCAAGTTTTGACTCTACGAGATTAACAGTAACATTATTCTTTTTTAATAAATGATCAATGGGAGAATCTTCCATATCAAGAAGAGCTTTCAACAGATGTTCGGTTTCAATGGATGGGTTCATCCTGTCGAATGCTAACTGCTGAGCTTTCTGAACAGTTTCCGAGGCCTTTATAGTGAAATTATTTAGATTCATTTTTTAAAAGTCTTTTAATATATTTTGCCTGAATGGTACAATATTGAATCCAATTTAAAAAATGGAAACTATGTCATGATGGTGTTGTATGATCTGCCTCTATTACAGTGACATTGAGGATTTCATGCTAATCTTTCATGCCGCTGGAATTAAAAATGGATGATGGAAAGCCCACCTTAAATGATATACCTCAATATTCATGCAGTGATCAGGAATTATATTATCAGGCAGACAAAGCCACGCGCTACCCGGAATAAACAATTCGCAAATTCTGCTGGTTTAGTATAAATTGCAGGCTTATTAATTTCTATGCGAAAATTGTTTTTTGCCCTGGCTGCCCTCCAATTATTTATCTCTGCTAATGCCCAAACTAAGAGACCAGCTTTAACTGGAATGTATGTGCAATGGGGCTATAACCGGGAGTGGTATACCAACAGCACTATACAGTTCAAAATGCATAATGGCAATAATTTTAAGCTAATCCATGCAAAAGCACATGACAAACCTGATTTTGACGCGATTATCAAAGAACCAGGCCAGGTTTCGATTCCGCAATACAATTACAGGTTGGGTTTTTACCTTAATCAAAAACATACCCGTGCGTTAGAAGTAAACTTCGATCATATAAAATATGTGGTTACGGACGGCCAGAAAGTTCGCGTAAGCGGAAATATTGATGGAGTTAAAATAGATGCTGACAGCATTTTAAACCCTGCCACATTTTTACACCTTGAACATACTGATGGTGGTAATCTTTTTCATTTTAATTATGTGCAACAAAACACGTTGCTGCAGACGCGCGACAAAGAAAGACAGCTGTTAACAGTTCTTTGGAAAGCCGGGTTAGGATTTAATGTTCCGCGTACCGATTTTACATGGCGCGGCGACCGATTCAATAACGCTTTCCACATTGCAGGATATAATATAAGTGCAGAAGCTGGCCTTCGTATGTATCCTTTGAGGAAGCTATTTGTAGAGTTTACAGGCAAAGCAGGTTATGTACATTACATTAATGCACTAGCCAATACCGTTAAATTAAAGGGCAACAGGGTCAGCCATGGTTTCGGCTATTTCGAGACCATTGGGCTAATTGGTTATGATATCAATTTTTAATTATCCTTGTATTTTTGCAGCCCCGTATTAGTTGCGGGGCTTTTTTATAGACTGATCGTCGCCCAATATGTTCACAACATTGGAAACTCACACAAATATTGTCAAACAGACAGCTGCCATGCTGGGGTTTGAATATTGTGGCATAGCAAAAGCCATGAAACTGGAAGATGATGCACGAAGGCTGGAGAGCTGGCTAAACAAGGGGATGCATGGAGGAATGAATTATATGGAAAATCATTTTGACCTGCGGGTGGATCCATCTATACTTGTACCAGGTGCGAAATCGGTTATTACCGTACTGCTCAATTATACTCCGGGCGAAAAGCAGGAAAAGGATATTCCAAAAATAGCAGCTTATGCATTTGGAGAGGATTACCATGTTGTGATACGCGAAAAACTTAATTTATTTCTGGGCATTTTAAAAGAAAAACTGGGTGAAATCCACGGGCGTGGCTTTGTTGACAGCGCGCCTGTTCTTGAGCGTAGCTGGGCTCAGCGTTCAGGCCTGGGATGGGTAGGTAAAAATGGTAATATCATTAATAAACAGGCTGGCTCTTATTTTTTTATCGCATCTCTTATCGTTGACATTGAGTTGCTTTATGATGATGCC
>JANXYS010000407.1 GCA_025355935.1 Chitinophagales bacterium
ATGGAAAGTATGCTGGCCATAGATATAATTGAAAATATCGGTTATGCTTTTAAAGCCCTTTCTTCACAAATCTGAGGTAAATATTCGCATGGAAAATTGTGAAAACATATCAGTTTATTGAGATAAATTTAAGAGGATGAATGCACGTTTGACATACATGCTTTTCTTTATTCTGTTACTTGTTTCCTGCACAGTTGATGCTCAAAATTTCACTGGCCGTTATGAAGGTATAATGGATGATGAATATCTACAGGTTAATATAGAACAACGAGGAGCCGAGCTATGCGGTTTCACGTACGATTCGGTTCTAAACAAAGCAAATGATTATTGTAAAGCTCGTTTCGAAGGACGGTATGACCAGGAGCGACAGGCTGTTTACCTGTCAGGGGTGCAGTTTTTCGCTAACACTGGTAGTCACGTGTTGATGCGCCTTAAGATATGGCGGGAGGCTGGCGATCCAACAAATGTGTTTCACGCCCTGGTAGCCGCAAAATCTTTCCTGAGTACATTTTTAGGAAATGTTTCGGGTGAATTTTTGATCAGGCGGGTTGCGTCCCAGCCTTACAAAATAGCGCCGTCGATAATGGTTCCGTGTTTTCCTGACATTGAAAAAAAGAAAACGCGGGTGGAAAAGCCCGTAGACATTAAAAAAGTATCACCCACAGTAATGCGCCCCTTAAAAGTACCGGGTAAAGCGCGAGATACTTTAACCCCTGCGAAAACAATTAGCAACAAACCTTTGTTGAAAGACTCTCTTAAAACCCCGGTCGATATCCCTTTGCGAAAAAAAATTAAGCAGGCTAACCTGATCGTAAATGTTCCGCACATTAACCTGAAGATTTTCGATAATGGTATTGTTGATAATGATTCTGTATCTGTCTACTACGATGGGAAATTAGTGCTCAGCCATCAACGACTTTCGGAAAAAGCCATAGAAATCAATCTTCAACTAGAAGAAAATTCCGGCCCGCACGAACTTATACTTTTTGCAGAGAACCTGGGCAGCATCCCACCAAACACAGCACTCATCATTGTTACAGCAGGTGACAAACGCTACGAATTACATTCCAAAGCGAGCCTCGAAGAAAATGCTGTACTGGTTTTTGAATTTAAAAAAGAATAGGCAGTTATTCCCCGATGCAACTTTTCTTATCTTCGGTTCTTCCTGCTTGCAGGATATACAAAATGTTAAACTCCATTAATACACCCAGAACAGTTGACGTTACCCGCTACGTAACACCGTTACGCGAGGGCGGCTCATTGCCCGCAATAGTTGAGGCATCGGATGGTTTTTTGTATGTTATTAAATTTCGGGGAGCCGGTCAGGGCTTAAGGGCACTTATTTCAGAGCTCATCGGGGGTGAAATTGCCAGACTCCTTGGCCTGAAGATTCCCGAGCTAGTATTTGCACAGCTTGACACGGCATTTGGCCGTACTGAACCTGATGAAGAAATCCAGGACCTTTTAAAGGCAAGTGTTGGACTGAATCTGGGGTTACACTACCTAAGTGGATCTATTAGTTTTGATCCCGGATTTACTACGATTAATGCGTTACTGGCATCGAAGATTGTTTGGCTGGACGCTTTTCTTACTAATATGGATCGTACCGTTAAGAACACAAATATGCTTTGGTGGAAAAAAGAATTGTGGTTAATCGATCATGGTGCCGCACTTTATTTTCATCACAATATCGAGAGTTGGAGGGATAAGGCATTGATGCCATTTACCTTAATTAAAGATCATGTTCTATTACCTCAGGCCAGTCAATTGCCAGAAGTAGATGTATTGTTTCATGAGATTTTGAATGTTGGAAATATAAATGCTGTCGTTGAGCTTATTCCGGCCGAATGGCTCGAAAAAGATAACCCCTTTAGTACAGTTGATGAACATCGGGCAATGTATACTGAATTTTTGCTCACGAGGTTTGAGCATTCACCAATATTTGTAAAGGAAGCGCAACATGCAAGACAGGCACATTTTTGAGTATGCAGTGATACGGGTAGTACCACGTGTAGAGCGCGAGGAGTTCCTGAATGTTGGGGTCATTCTTTATTGCCCTGGCTTTAAATATTTGCATAGCCTTTTTAATGTAAATGAGCAGCGATTATCCTACTGCTGCAATCAGATCGATTTTTCAGACCTGCTGAAACATCTAGAGAGCCTGGAGAGAATATGCATTGGAGGTAGTGAGGCAGGGCCGATAGGCTTACTTGATGTGGCCTCTCGTTTTAGATGGCTTACAGCTACCAGGAGTACAATACTTCAGACCTCCAAAGTTCACAGTGGCTTTTGCGCAGATCCCGTTGGAACTTTGCAAAAGTTATTTCGGGAGCTGGTCATGTGAAGCCAGGTTTCTTACAAAAAATCGCCGGGAAGTCTATTGCTTTTCCAGTGAAATAGCACTCTTTTCCAACCGTAATTACCAGGTTTTTTTATTTTTCGAATAAAGAGGTAGTACGGGAAAATAGTGTTGCAGCGCACATTTTAGTCACCATTTAGCATCTTGAGGTTTGTTCGTCTGGCATGGATATTGCCTATACGACTAAAAAATAACATTACTATGAAAAGAATAATCTTACTTGTTGCCGTAGCATTTTCAATGTTCGCGACAGCGGAAGCTCAAACTTCCAAAAAGACAAGAAAAGGGAAGAAATCAGGTATGTCTGCCGAGTCTAAGTCGAAAGTCGCTGCTGCAAAGCTAGAAAAAGAGCGGCAGGAGAAGTTTGAAGATGAAAGAATGGAAAGACTAGCATACGACTCTATGCGCAAGGAGAACGAACGCTTAGTTGACGCCCGTTTCGACAGCGTGAGAGTAGCAACAAAAGATACAAAGTTAAAAATGATTGACAGTTTAAATAAGGAAAGCTGGAAGTCACATACAACTCAGCAGGAGCAATTTGCAAAAGCAGAGAGGAATCGCAATCAGGTAATTATGGCCGCCAAACTTGGCCCTACTCAAGGGAGATTGGTGATGGATATTAATGTTGCGTACAATGATAAAGCTAAGATGATCACAGACAATACAGCTTTAACAGAGGATCAAAGAAAACAACAACTTGCTGGTTTGAACACTGAAAGAAGAGCCAAAATTAAAGCGATTATTGGTAAGTCTAAAGAAAGGAAAGTAGAAAGAGAGCGTAAAGAAATGGTGCAAAAGAATGGTGCGGACATGGAAGATGCATGGATCGATATTGCAGAAGGATACGTAAAAAGCTAACTTAAATTTGACCTCGTTTACCCTTATGTTTATATACATCCCCGGCGATCATTCGCCGGGGATTTTTATTTAAAGCAATCAATTTAATTCGGGGATAGTGCTCTTAGGTTTCCATTGATGCTTGATAATGGACGATTCACTTTTATTTTGGTAACTCGAAAATTTTATTGCCTGGTAAGTCTAAACGTGGCTTTTATCGGATTGGAGTAACTACCGGTTAACACATTATTGTAAGGATCGAGCGTAGCTGAGATAACATTTCTGTCAAATGTTCCATTATAATCATGGTTATTCAGGTTCCAAACTCCCTCGTACTTGTTATAACCTGAGGTGTCAGTAACTGTCGCATCTGAGTTTGAGAATAATGTAGCTGAGCCGTTTGCACGATTGATAAGTGAGATTTGAAATGTCGTGCCAGGCGAAGTTGATAATGTACCTGTACCCTTGAAATACCCTACTGCGCCTGACGCCGGGGGAGCATCGGTGTTGTTATTTTTTTTACAGGACATTAATACGGACCACGTAAAGAAAACCGCTGTAGCAATTCTTAAAATTTTCATATTTGGTGTTTTTAGTTTATGCATTTTTACGGCCAAAATTTATGCCATTGATCGAAGTACGAGTGTAGGTTCATAAAAGGCAAACACATTTACTGACTGCCAAAATTTATGGTATTTACCTTCTTTATGGAGACAAGGATTTAGAATCTAAGGGGCTTACTGCTGCAGGTTAACTGGCGAAAAAAGCCTATTTTTACCGACTTAAACACGGAAGATCATACATGAAGAATATCAGGAATTTTTGCATCATTGCACATATAGATCACGGTAAAAGTACATTGGCGGACAGGCTCTTACAGTTTACACACACTATTAGCGACCGTGACATGCAAGCACAGGTACTTGATGACATGGACCTGGAGAGAGAGAAAGGAATTACTATTAAAAGTCATGCAATACAGATCAATTATCCCTTCAAGGGGGAAGAATACATTTTAAATCTGATCGACACCCCCGGCCACGTAGATTTCAGCTACGAGGTAAGTCGGGCTCTTGCAGCTTGTGAAGGAGCTTTATTGTTAGTTGACGCGACCCAGGGAATTCAGGCTCAGACAATTAGTAATCTATATCTTGCAATTGACAACGATCTTGAAATAATCCCGGTTATCAACAAGATTGACATGGATGGGGCAATGATACCTGAAGTTAAGGACCAAATAATTGAACTCATTGGTTGTAAGGACGAGGATATTTTGCTGGCAAGTGGAAAAAGTGGTATCGGGATTGAAGAAATTCTTTCTGCAGTTATTAACAGAATTCCTGCTCCTAAGGGAGACCCGGCGGCTCCACTGCAAGCCCTTATTTTTGACAGCGTGTTCAATAGTTTTCGCGGTATTATTGTTTATTACAGGATATTTAACGGGAGCCTATGAATAATACTCCGGATTCGCGCCATGATCCACGGCGCTCTTTCAATAGAAAAGCGTGCAAACAAAGAACCCCCGCGGCACGTTCCCGGCCATCGCCGACGGGCGGGCGCTTCGGCGA
>JANXYS010000438.1 GCA_025355935.1 Chitinophagales bacterium
GTTTGATTATTTTTTCGGCTTTCATAGTGGTGCTGCTGATTATGTTTCCCACAAAGGAGATGGACGGACACATGACCTTTATGAAAATGAAAATCCTGTATATCCGGACGGTTATCTGACTGATTTATTTTAACATAGCACGAATATTTTTCTGGAGAACATTTCAGCGCATCAAACAAAAAGCTATAAGGGACGGGAATTGGAAAATATTTACAGGACGAGAAAGGGGAATACCTCTTTAATCTAATTGCTGACCCATGGGAGAAAAATGACATTAAAGGAAAGGAAGAAACTATTTTTAACCGGTTGAAAGAAAAGTATGCCGCCTGGGAAAAAATTGTTTTACAACCAATTCCTTAATAAATTGAAACACTAAATAACTAGGGGGAATTGTTTGAACAATGTCGGTTGCATGACGGAAAGCCGAATCTCTAACGGGCCTCTTGGCATATATCGGGGCGTCGAGATGTTCTCGGCTTTTGTTCGCTTATTGGGATTTAGTTCCAGCCGACGAATAACGCATAGCTGAAGCTTAATAATTAACCCTGGCAACTTCATTTAGTGGCAGTCCCGAAGGCCATTTTAAAATATTTTATTGTTCGATTTTACTTCAGCAGAGCTAATTTATCAGGAAGAGTAAAGCCTTCGAATGCAAAAGGTGATCAGCGAGGAAAAACTAGGTAAGATCATCAGACATTCGCTGTAGTTTCCTATTAACTTTTATTTAGAGCCGGCCTCTCCGATTGATCTTTTACTTATCTTGTAGTTTTCGTTGTCATTTCAATCTTGTTGAGCGGGCAGGATAGAAAGAATCCCCCGAATGTGGCCGGTGCAAAACATTAGGGGCAGGCATTTAATAAACTTCTCATCTAATACTAATATGCAAGAAAAAACAACAAAAGCAAAACAAACATTTTTAATTATTAGTGCTTCAATAACATGGTTTGCTGTACTACTTCAATTGTATCTTATTATTCTTCACAGGACAGAACTATTACCAGAAACCATCATTCGTTTTTTCAGTTATTATACTATACTTACTAATATTCTTGTTGCGATTTGTTTTACGGTTCTTTTAATAAAGCCGAATTCCCGGTCGGGTGTTTTCTTTTCACAACCAGGTGTGCTAACGGCTACTACGATTTATATTACTGTAGTTGGAGTATTGTACAATTTAATATTGCGACAGCTATGGTCGCCCGTAGGATTTCAGCGATTAGCAGATGAACTACTCCATGTAGTTATTCCATTACTGTTTATTTTGTTTTGGTATTTTTCTGCCCCTAAAGGCGGATTGGGATGGAAAAGTGCATTTCCATGGCTGGTATATCCTTTCGTTTACGCTGTATTTGTTTTGATACGCGGCGCTTTATCTGGATTTTATCCCTATCCATTTGTTGATGTAATTACGCTGGGATTTAAGAAAGTGCTTTTCAATAGTGCTGGTTTATTCATCGGGTTTTTCTTAGTATCACAATTATTTATTGTTATCACAAAAGCAATGAGCAAGACCAACAGTATTACTTAAGGAAAATGTTAGTATGATTTTGATTTAGATTGTTGCGGGGGATACTTAAAAAAAACTGATTTATGTGGCAAGCTATTATTGACTCTTCCTGGTTTAACTTTCTATTTGCCGCATTATTATTCCTATCCATGGGGAGTGGAATTTTATGTGCCACACGGTATAAGAAAAAATTGAAATGGGAAGGTTCCGGAATAGAAAATGCAGTTGTGGGGATATTTGGTTTAATCATTTCTTTTACATTTCTGCAGGCAGGTAATGCACACCGTGAAAGATCTGCCAACATTCACAAAGAAGCCAATAATATCGATATGCTTTACCGGTACAGCAAAGCAATGCCTGATTCTTTCTATAAATTCACTCAAAATACATTAGTAAGTTTTCTGAACAATCAAATTAATTACGAACAATCAAATGACGCGAAATTTCTTCACGACGCTAAAAAAATAAGCGATTCCTATTGGTTTTATTTGATAAAATACAAGCAACACACGAGCGATCTCACCAACGCTGATCAACTGAATAAAATATCATTATGCTTTGATCAGATTCAAACTTCCGTTTCCCTCTTGGCTTATTCTTACTATGAGAGAACGCCTCCGTTCATTATGTTTCTTTTAGTAATTGTGTCATTATTGATTGGTTATCTGGTAGGATTTATGAATGGAATAAAATTGCAGATTCATTACCTGGTACCAATTATAT
>JANXYS010000471.1 GCA_025355935.1 Chitinophagales bacterium
TTATATTTTTTTGCTCTTAAGTAACAAACTCATAAGCTTTTGACTTTCAGCCTTTATTTTTTTTATAAAGTTAGCCTCGGAGTCAATTTTAATCCAAATGATTTCGCTTGCCTTTCGAGTTTTTTAAGCTGCCTTTGTTTAAAGCTTTCTGCATATGCATCGATACTTACAGGACTAAACATTATTCTATCCTTGACCATTTTATAAAATATTACTGCAATCTTCCTTGCAGTAGCAGTTATAGCTTTTCTGACGCCAGCCTTAGATTTTATCCGGTGATAGAATAATGCTAACCAGTTATTGCTCCTTTGTACCGCATATGCGGCTAACCTGAACACCTGGCCTGCACGGTTCTTCTTTCGGGGTATTTTACTGCTTAAGACTTTGCCACCGGATATTCTATTATTAGGTGCAAGATTAAGCCAGGCTGTAAAATGTTTTTCTGTTGGCCATTTATTCATATCAAAGCCTGTTTCACAAAGAATCTCTATCGCATTACTGTCATTGATGCCAAAGATTTCTGTAACATCAGTACCTGTAATCTGTTGTAGTATTTCGGTTGCGTCAAAATGTAAATTATTTTTATTGCTTTTAGCGGGCTGCTTCTTTGCTTCATTGACATTTTGTGCTGTTCCCGATTTCTTAAGCAGTGTATTTTTAATTCGTTTATCACAATCCATTCGTTTGGAGCGATACAAGTGATACATTTCATAAGACTGTTCTAATTCAAAAATGTTTTCTTCCTTCCATACTCCCCGCAATGAACGCTTTACATCCTCTTTATTGGCTTTTATTCTTCCATCTAAGAGTTGAAATAAATTTTCCGGATCCCTTTCACCCTTCAGTATTGCCGCAATAATTGCCATTCCAGATTTACCTGTTATATCTGCAATAACATGTTGCAGTTTTATATTCATTTGCTCCATCGCTTTTTGCATCATCAGTATATGAGTAGCCGCCATCTGCAATAAATTTTTCCTATGCCTCATGTAGGTTCTAAGTGTTCGCGTAAACTCATCAGGTTGGAAACTTGCAGATAACAATCCACAGCTATGTAACTGTCTTATCCATTCTGCATCACTTACATCGCTTTTCTTTCCTCTTACATTTTTAACATGGCGTACATTTACTAACAAAACTTCAAAACCCGCCTCCTCCAAAACCAGGAACAAGCTTAACCAATAAATACCAGTAGCTTCCATGGCTATTGTACTAACATGGCATTTTTTAAGCCATGCTGCAATTGCATAAAGATCTTCTGTAAAAGATCCAAAGCAGCGAATTGATTGATCATCTCTGTCAGGATTGACAGCAATAAAATGTTCTTTGCTAGAGATATCAATTCCAGCAGCATCGGGCTGGAGCACCGGGAAGACATTTTTTTTCTCTTTCATACTTATTAACTTTAAGGGTGACAAAATGAAGAGGCATTGCCTGTTCTTAAAGTAATAATTATAGGCTCTTAAACGGGGTTGGTTTTCACCACCACCAAACGGGTTATCATTCAAAGAACAATACCAAACTCGCCCACGGGTTATTGGGACACCATTCAAAAAGACGGTATTTGCGCAACGCTTCTTTCGCCAAAGTTACTTCAGCGGGTTAGGAGTTTTTACTACTGAATACTTGCCCAAAAAAATACAAACAGGGCAGCCCTCCCTGATATAAAGCCCGCTCAACGGAACAGCTATTGTGAGCCATTGTTCTTTGGTGGCTTCAGTATTAATACTTTCTTAGATCATTCATAATCAGTGGAATCTTGCAGATTCATACCCGAGATTCCTTCGCATTTTTTCACGTCTTCGGTGAAAAGTTCATATTTTTTTACTCGCCTAGAAAAATAAAAAAATGGGCGGCCGGATAGCTTTAACAAGAGATAGAGGGGCGGAAGTGATTTCCTGTCGTCACGTCGAAGAAATGAAATCTGCAATGTATCCTCCTCCCGCATGAACGTTTGTAGAACTTGTTGTCGGGTGGCTTGTCAACCTGGGCGCATTGGGAATATGGATGGGGCAATAGGTGTAAGGATGGGCGAGACCTTGTGGAAGATAATCCGAGGTAAATTTCCGGAGGAGTTTATGCAATAGATGATACGACAACAAAATTATTTTTTGGCTTATCCGAGTGCAAATTTACCTAACAGCTTTAACACCCTCGGTTTGAGGCTTAGGAAGGAGAACAGTTTTTCAATTGATAAAGATCACATACGGCCACCATAATCTTACATTTTCACACCCAAGGATAAATAAAATGTTCTGCCATCTGCTGGCAAAATGCCAGGTCCGGGATACATGGTTATCCGTCGGTTGAAATATTTTTCGTCTGTAAAGTTGTTTATTCCCCCCGAAAAATGATATGCTTTCAGGAATTGCCAGTTGAAAGACCAATCCCACACATGATAGACAGGAATGATCCCCGTGATTCCGTTCGCACTGGTTTTAGTGTTGAATGCATCATTATAAGTTGCAGATGTATAACTATATTGAAAAGTTGTACTGAGGTGTTTATGCTGGAGTGTAAGTCCAGTTTTATTCATCCAATCAGGCACGTTTTCGACATGTTTACCTTTTAGGTTGGTATTAGTGCCAGACTTATTTATTTCGGCTGATGTATAACGGGCATGATTATATGATAATGAGTTAAAAATTCTAATATCGTTTAGTGTATTTCTCTTTAGCATCGTTTTAAGAAGCGATAATTCCACATATGCTTCTGCGCCCTTTGTTACTGCATCACCAACATTCGTAGTCAGTAAGTACGCACTCCCATCCTGTTTCTTCGCGGTTAACAAACCGATACGTTGACCATAAAAAAGATAAAACCCATTTATATCAAAATTTAAAACGTCAAGGTAGTGGCCTCTGTAACCTAGGTCGATATCATAACCTTTACTGTCTTTCAAATTTGGATCAACAATATCAATCCTGTCAGCAGGCGTAATATTAGCGTACAAGAAAGGCCGGTAAGCCTGTGAGACATTCCCATAAATTTGGCTAAAACTATTTACCTGGTATTGCATTCCGGTTCCCAGCAAAGGAAAACGCCGGGTTCCTTCATAGACCACTCCGGTAGTTGCGTCAATAATATTGCCTTTCAGACCAGTATTAATTATTTCATATCGGATGCCGGGGATAATGGAAAACCGGGGTGAGACCTGCAGGATGTTTTCGGCGAAAAAAGCATAATTTTTGGTATTAAAGCGCAAATCAGTTCCGTATGATTTTACAAGGGATAAATCAAAATCGCTTCCTGTAGTTCCCGTTCCTTTCTGTTTTCGTTTTGTAATCCCGCTGGAATACCGAAACCCGCCGGTAACAATCGATTTGAAGCCGCCTATTTTATATTGATGCAACAATCTAATTTCTGTAGTAAACCCCCTGTAGTAATCTCTGTCAACCTGGCGGGGGTTATAAGTACGTATCGAAGTATTTAATGTATCAAACACTACAGGCGATGCCAGGAACTGCACACTATTACGTTGGCCAAATAAGGCATTGCTTATGATTTCCAAATGTGTGTTCGTAGAGAAATTGTATTTAAAAAGCAG
>JANXYS010000212.1 GCA_025355935.1 Chitinophagales bacterium
GGCGTAAATCCAAATCTTTACTTTGTAAATCCCGAGGATTTCAAGGTTAAAAACATTTTGCCGGTAACGGATAACAACGGCCCGGTTTTGAATTTAAATGAGCTCGAATATGTAGATGGCTTTGTATACGCCAACGTATACGAATCTGATTATATTGTCAAAATTAATCCCGAAACAGGCAAGGTCGTAGGGAAAATGGATTTTACGGGACTTATTAAACAGTACGCTCCGGGGTATAATCCCAAACCAGGCGATGAAGTCTTAAATGGGATTGCTTATGACAGTACTTCAAAAACCTTTTTTGTTACGGGGAAAAGGTGGCCTAAACTATTTGAGGTTAAGTTAAATTGATTTCTTACGGATTATGTAAGTGACAGAGCTGCACTTGGCAGGATTTTTTAATGCTGCAAAATTTGATTTCAATCCCTGCCAGGCTGCCCTGATGATATTTGTTTTTCCGTAAATATTTTTCTCACTCAGCAGGCTTACATAAAACGCATCGTACCACATTGGTTTCATCTTATGCACTTCCAATTCATGAAGCTCCAATAATACTTGAATGCTTTGCGGTGAAAAATGATATAAGTGCCTTGGCACATCATAAGCTGCCCATCCTTCCCCGTAATATGTTGCATCACCTGAAGTATAGTTTGGAACCGCGATGAACAGAACACCTCCCGGCGAGAGAAGCTCGCCAAGTCTGCTTATGTATTCCTGCAATTGGTGCACATGTTCCAGTACATGCCACATAGTTATGGCCTGGTATTTTTTAACCGGTAAATTAAAAATTTCATGTGATTCAAGGGGATGGATATCAAATAAACTAACAGCATTTCTTCGGGCTGTATCGTCTGGTTCAAGTCCGGTTATATTCCAACCATTTTTTTTCAATTCATTTAAAAAGGCTCCCGTACCACAGCCTACATCCAGTATCTCGCCTCGGGATGAACCAGTCTCCTTTTCAACAAGCCTGCGTTTTGTAACAAGCGTTCGATTACGAACAATATGGTAGAGACGATTTACCAAACCTTTTTGCGTATTACTGTGCGAGACGTAGTTATCGGAAGCATAGTACCTATATATGTCTCCCTGCGCTGGCGCATCCTGTGTAAACATGGCTGTACACGAATTGCAACGGGTAATCACAAAAATCTCCGTGGAAACTGTAAAATCTTTGGCTGAAAAGGAAGCTTCAATATCTCCGCTTTTACAAACGGGGCAGTGCTGGTGATATATCATCCGGTAAAATTAAGGCTGCAAAGAAATACTATTATTTCTAATTGCCGGTTGTATAGGTAGATGGTGCTTCGTGCGGAGTTACTTTTATACCATTTCCAAAAATTGACTGCCGCCCGGCATCCGTTGTAAATAGTAAGATGGCAACCGCCGCGGCGACAAATAAAACTATTGCCCAAATCCACCAACGATCAATTCTGCGTGCTGTTGGCTCGTTATAAAAATCGGACATTAACCTGTTAGTGGTTTCTGTATCTCCAACTAAAATTGAATGTGTGTCGTTTTCGTGTATAACTCTTTCAGCATGCACTGCTGGTGAAAAAGATTCTTTTAACGAATTTTCATTAAAGGAAAGTCGCCCATCAATGTCGACTGAAAATGTACCCAGCATTGGTAAAGCCAGTTCATCTTCTTCTCTCAATAATGTCAGCGAGGTACAGAAAGCCTGAAGGTTTTCAAGTGCTGATTCTTCGTTCTGATGGCTACTCGCAGCAATAAACTTAATGAAGCCTGCTGCTGAAATTTCTATAGGATTAAATTCAATTCTGTACTTCGGTGAAGTGATGAGTTTTTGACCCTGAATGACTGTAGCAGGCTCGCGAAGAATTTGTAAAGTACCCAGTGAAGGCAGAGGACAGTTTTGATATTGTAAAAGATAATTTACTACCAGTTCTTTCATTTTAAAGCAGGAACATTTTTAAAACTTAATTATAATTCCACCAACCAAATTTAAGCCATACACGGGGTAATTGTGCCAACGTTCATATTTATCGTTGAAAATATTATTCGCGTCGAGCCACAAACTAAATTGCTTATTAATCCTATATTCCAGACCAGCACTAAGATCAGTGCCACCCCCGGTAGTTTTAAATGAATTCCCCTTTTCGATGTATTTGCTGCCGCCGAAAAGATAAAAATCCGCTTTAACCATTAGCCGCTCATATGCCCACCACCGGAGTGAACTGGTAAACTCCATCGGAATAGTATGCCATGCTTTTGCATTATCATGAAGGTTCGTATACCCATTTAATGTCAGACCCGCCGTAAAAGTAAATTTATCCTGGTTGATATAACCGATGTCACCATGAAGCCTGAAGTTTTTCGCTTTAGACTCGTTGACAACCACAAAATTTCCGGATTTTCCCGTACCGGACGTGTCATTAATATATAAAGCCAGGTTGGTATATTGAACAAGTCCGGCCTTGGCGCTAAAATTAAAATGTTGTCCCAGGGTTGCCTTCAACCCTCCATAGTATTCGATTTCTTTTGTATTATTCTGACGTAATAACGGAGAAATATATGGATTTACCTGTGAAAGATTTTTATAAGTGTTCTTAATGAAACGCCCTACCCACCCACCCTGCAAGGCAAAAACTTTATCCTGAATTCTGGCCTCCGCATGAATATTAGGTAACAGCTCAAACTGGCCGTTATCCCAGGTTGGTATTATACCACCATTAAATTTCAAGAGTGGCGAGTTGTAAATCAGCGAGGGCGCAAGCTGAACTAAATTATTATTGAGCTTTACATTCGCAGGCGTAGAACCAATCGTTGAATATCTTGTTAAGTCAGCGCTTGCCATCATATTAAAACCGAAAGATTCTGCGAATTGTTTTTCAAATGGAGCGATAACTTTCACGGTGGTCTCACTCAGCTTGTCTTTATTTGTGAAAAAACTTATCTCTACGTTCGGGTTATAGCTAATGCCCGTTCCTGTTGCAATCGTGTTTTTAATTCCACCGGAAAGATTAATTTCTTCAAATTGATTGCGAATATCATCTTTTTTAATATTAGGGCTCAACGCATGATTATAACCGTAGCGATAGTATTTATCCTGGCTAACAGCCGCTGTTGCATATACTTCATTTTTTCCGGTGAAATAACTGCCCGAGCCTTTTATCGAAGCCTGCGAATAATCCTGGTACTGAATATCGGTTCCCTTGGAGCCTATGTAACTGCCCGTTAGATTTACCAGGCTGGTTTTACCGTCTCCAAAGCCGAACCCGGCTTTGATATAAGGTGTATTGTAACTACCGAATCCTGCTTTAATAAACTTCCTGCTGCCCAGGTAAAGATTTGTGTCTTGTGATAAGGCCAGGGGCTTTAAAGATATTGGCTGGTACGCGTAAAATAAGTTCTGTGAAGGTATGCGGTAAGAAAACAACGGTTTACTGGTATCCACAGATAATTGGGAGCCAGAGAAATTAATTTTGGAGGCATTCCTCAGTACAGGTTTAAAGGAGGATGTAATATTAATTGACTGTTGCTTCTTTGTTGTATCCTTTTGCGCTTTCGCCTGGAAACTGGCAATCATCATAATCGAAAGCAGGCCTAATTTTGCCATATTCCTTAAGTGCATATTGTATAGAATCATAATTGTTAGTTACCTATTTTTGAATTTAATTTTTCTTCAGCGATTGCTTTTTCAAGCTTTTGCTGTGCTTCCTTTTTCAGGTCGGAAAGAGTAGAATTTTTCGCGACACTTTCGTAAGTTGCTTTCGCATTAAAAAAATCTTTCTGTAACATGAAAATATCGCCAAGAAGAATATAAGATTTCGTCACCCAGGTGTCATAAGAGCCGGTTTCTTTTATAACCGCCATAGCGGCCTTTTCTGCAGCGGATGTATTTCTTAAACTTAGGTAACAGTTGCTGATTTCATAACGTGCTTCAGCACCCCAGGCGGTTTTGTTAATCGCAGCCGCTGACTTAAAAGATGTTATAGCCGCATTACAGTCATTGCCCGATTGCTGCGATTTTCCCAGTACGAGAAAGCCAATTGATTTATCGTCGGTACTTATTCCTTTTTTAGTGAGAAGCTCTTTTGCTACTTCATTTGCACGACCGTAATCCTTTAGCTGGTAATAGCTTCGGACAATTCCTCGCAGTGCCTCCAACTGATTGTCTGCATTTACAGCATTAACTCTCAGTAGTTCAAAATCAGCCCTTGCTGCGGCGTAGTCTTTCAATTCAAAATAGTTGAGACGGGCAGCTTCGAGAGTGGATTTTTCAAAATATTTATTTATTCCTTTTTTTACAACAATATCATATTGAATAATCGCATTTTTAAAGTCTTTGTTCTTTTGATAACAATCTGCGCTAAAAAATGCAGCATCAGTTATATAGCCGCCGGCAGGGAACTTCTGTAAATAATTACTAAACCCAGCCTGTGCCGCCGGGCAATCATTATTGTTGTATTTAAGGACTGCTGCGGAAAAAGTCAATGAATCGGCTTCACTTACTGATATAGCTTTTCCATTTCTTTTCATAAGATCTACATATTCATTAGGCCTTCCCTCTTCTACATAAATATCTTTAATAATCGCCAGGGCCTCGTCCGCTTCTGCCGATTGCGGATATTTTTCAATCAATTGCTGATAACTCTTCAACGCTTCAGAATTGTTATTGGCGTTATAATACGCAAGCCCGAGTTTAAGATAGGCACGCGGTTTAAGTCCCCCGCCTGATGCGGACGAAATAATCATATTTAAATATGGCACAGCAGCGGTGAATTTTTCATCGGCGATATACGTCTGGGCAATTTCCATATTAGCTTCCTGCACCAGGCTACTGTTTGCATATTGTTTAGTAAGGCTGTTAAGCATTCTTATTTTTTCATTACCGTTTCTGATACCTGCGATCATAGCTTTTTGATAAGTGGCATAGTCACTTTGCATCAATGCATTATTTATTACCTGGTCGTACATGCTGTTCGCTTTAGTAAAGTCTTTAAGCATAAAGTAACAATCCGCACTGCGGGTAAATGCATCTTGTTCGATTGACGTTGAACTGGCCGAAACTGTATGGGTTACCTGATCAAAAAAACCGAGCGCATTTTTAAAGTTTTCTTTTTGGAGCCAACTATAACCACTATTGTATTTCGCGGCCTGCGGGTTAGCCTCTCCCTGGGCTGGTGCGTTACTCTGCAGATAAACTGCCAGAAATCTTATAGCATCATCAAACCGCTGTTGACGGTAAGCAATCTCACCCCTCCAGAAATTTGCGTACGGCAGCAGGGCTCCGGCCTGCGGATCCCTCATTACCTTGTTCATCAATTCATCCGCCTGCTGAAGTTGCTGATCATTGATATTTTCAATAGCCTGGCCATACATTATCCTCGGATAGGCTTTTTGCATCAATAAGGTGGGTTTACTGAAAGTTTGATATAGAGTAAGCGCCTCCGAAAAATTATTAGTGCCTGCTAACAAACCAACTAAAATCTCTTTTGCTTCGGTATCATATTCGGACGACGGATAACTATTTAAAAAACGTTTCATTTCTTTCAGTGCTACGTCCTGATAACCTAATTCGTAAGAAAGTTTGGCATAATTAAAACGAGAAACTTCCTGCTGCCGAGCATTGCTGCTATTATATGCGCTGTATTGAAATGCATTTCTTGCATTTGCTTTCTGGTTAGTCTTAAGATACAGGTCACCCAGCAAATACATGCTATTCTGGCCCATAGAATCCCGTTCATTGCTAAGTTGTTTAAACCCGCTGATCGCTTTTTCGAGCTCATTTGCTTTATAGTAACAGAAACTTAACTCGTACAACACCTCTTTTGAAACTTTCGCGGTGCTATTTACATAATCCTCCAGCAACGGAAGTGCTTTAGCATAGTCCTGCTTTTCGAAGTATATCTGTCCGGTCAATAACTTTAATTGCTTTTCATAATACAGTGTATTACTCTGATTGAGCACGCTTATCCCGTACTTTAGAGCGTCCTCCTTTTTTCCCTGGAAATAATAGATTTCCGCAATGTAGTAAGGCACTACACCTTTGTATTCATCTATAGTTTCAACAAGCTTAAACGCTTTTAATGCTTCGCTATATTGCTTATCATAATAAGAGATAAATCCATAATAATAATTTGCAGGAATGAAATATTTGTTTGACGGCAACTGATGAATCTCATCAAAGAGTGGTTTTGCCTGGTTAAACTGTTTCAGATTAAAATAAGCGTATGCTTTTTCAAATTTGGCATCAGCAATCTGTTCGTTGCTTAGATTATCGTAGCCTGCTTTATCAAAATTAATAATGGCGTTTTCAAAATCGTTTTTTAAAAAGTAATAATGAGCAAGATGAAAACTCATTATCTGCCGGCGAGGCTCGTTACTGACAGAATTGATAAAAATTTCGGCGTCTTCTTTTCCGATATCCTGAAGAAGTTTTAATTCACAGACTACATAGAAATAATTTATGTCATCATTAATGTAAGCATGATCCGTAGAATTATATGCCGGATACATCTTTTTTAGTTCCTTAACGAGTGGATATGCGAAAGCATAATCCTCTTTAGCGATAAGCTCCTTTACTTCTTTATATTTTCGCTCCGAATCAGTGATGGTGTGAGTTGGCTGCGCGTACAAGGCCAGACAAGAAACGGCCAGCACGATTGTCAATAAAAATTTTTGACTCATTTTATGGGGTTAATTGAAAACTTTTTTTTGCAAATGTAGATCAACACATCATTAACAAACATTATTCCCCGAAGGAAGTAAGCTTATGTTATGTAAACCAAACGATTCTATTTTTAATACGCTGTTAAAGGATTGATAAAACAAAAACCTTAATTAAAATAGATATTGATGCTGTTCGGGATGGCTTACATATTTTTACACAAAAAATCTATGAGAAAACTACTGTCAACAAAATATTCTGCGGGCGCTTTTAGCACCGCAATGTTAATGCTAAGATTGATTTCGGGGGTTTTAATGATGAATCACGGTTATGGTAAACTGGTTCATTTTACAGAAACTGCCCAGCATATGCCGAACTTATTCCATATAGGTCAAAATGCTACTACAGCGTTGGTGATATTTGCTGAATTCTTTTGTTCGCTTTTTATTATCCTCGGATTGTTCACCAGGTTTGCATGTATTCCGCTTATCACCACGATGGCGTATGTATTATTTATCACGTACAACTCCGATTTCTTTGGGAAGGGCGAGATCCCAACTTTGTACCTGGCTGCCTTTGCAGTGCTATTACTTGTAGGACCAGGCCGAGCGAGCGTGGATAGCCTTATCGGAAAATAATTTCTAAAGCACCGGACTCTTGTACCCACGGAAAAATAAAGGCCAGCATTTAAAAAACGAATCATTTGTATATAACTAAAATAAGCATTCGAATCCACTACGCGCTCACTGATCAGATGGGCGTGGTGTATCATGGACACTATGCGCAATTCTATGAGATTGGACGTACGGAAGCAATACGCCAGCTAGGCTTTACTTATAAAGACATGGAGGCTATGGGAATTATTATGCCCGTTGTGGATATACACAGTAATTTTTTAAGACCCGCAAAATATGATGATCTGATTACCGTAATTACTACACTTCGCGAAATGCCGGTACATCACAAAATATTGTTTCACTCCGAAATCTATAATGAGGAGGAACAGCTATTAAATGCGGGCGACGTGACCCTATATTTCATGGAATCAAAAACCATGACCCGGTGCGCCATGCCCGCCAACCTCAAAAATAAATTGCAGCCCTATTTTGAAGAGAAAGGTTAAACGCGCGTATAATCTGCTTTC
>JANXYS010000505.1 GCA_025355935.1 Chitinophagales bacterium
TCGAAAGCCACGAATGAGCCAATTATAAGTGCTGCAACGATTGCATTGGTTTGTGTTCCCTGAAGACAGGTGGCCATTTCAAGAAGCGCGATATAGCAAATAATACTTTTTTTTTCACGGGATATACCCGGTAGCTTATAAATGATCAAGGGAGCAACCAGCATGCTGATGTTATTCCATAGGAAATAAGAAAAGTAATAGGGTAATTTTGAAAAGGGGGCAAACATTACTGTAAACGTTGGACTGTATAAGTACTCGTCAAAGTATTGATCAGGATATAAACTATACAGATTTTTATGATTTGCAAGGTGTGTAAAGCCGTATCGGAAAATTTTCCACACGTTCATCCTGTTAATTAGCACTGATTGGATGTTAAGCGCATTTATGACAACAAAGAAGATAATCATCACAGTCAGGGGGTGCAGCCAAAACGACTTCTTTCTAATCCAAAAGTTTTTCATCACTATCTTCAAATTATCTATTCTTAAGTAATACAGGTGCTGACACTATTTATTTCGGTACTGCCATTAACGCGGTTTCTTAAAAATGAACTTATAGTCTCAAATTTGCCGTTTAATTTCAGATCAATTATAAGACGATTCAAATTTTCTTGCATTCCGGTACCTGAATTTTTTTTAATGTAAAATGGTAGGGCGTAGTTATTTAGTTTAGTAAATTCCCAGGGGTGAAAATATAGAACCAAATATCCGTCTCTCCGGAGAGTTTGAAGTGCGAGTTTGACAAATAAAGAATAAGGAAAATTTTTAAAACTAAGCCAGAACAAAGGGATTCTTAAGTTAGGGGTAACCGACGAAGGAATTCTTAAAATATTTTGATCTTTGTAAACCGTCCTTGGGAGGTTAAGGTTATTGTACCTGCCAGGCATTAAAGTAGGATTCACCGAAGAGTCGTAACTGTAGCCTGCTTCGCAAAGCCATTTCATGTCGATCTTTTGCATCCTCGGCATCCTAAAACCCTTCACTTCCTTGCCTGAAACTTTTTCCAGTATGAGTCTTGATTCAAGAAGATCCGATTTTTTAAACGCTGAATGATTGAGAGAATGTGATGCAATTTCATGTTGTTCGGAAAGTAGAGCGACAGTTTCAGGGAACGTTTTAGCAAATAACCCCGTTGTAAACATCGTACAGGCTATATCGTTATCCGACAACATTGCGCGAACAATTTCCAGTCCATGTTTTCCAGTTTCCATTTGGTCATCCTGTGAAATTTGCTGATTAAATTCCAAAGGAAGATCAAATTCCTCCACATCAAATGTTAACAGTATAGACGGTGGGCGTAGTATAAACATATTTTGTAGGGTCATCACACGCAATGTGTTTAAACAGCTGATTGGTGAGCGCGAAATTTCGAGACAGCCACCAAATTTGATTCATTGATAATGTATTGAGGCCGCTCCTTGGATTGTATAAATATTTTTCCCAGATACAAGCCGATAATTCCAAGTATAATCAGCTGTATTCCCCCAAAAAAGGCAATAGTTGCGATAGTTGACGGCCATCCCGCGATGGCATAGCCAGCATACAAACTGTATAAGACGTAAGGGATATACATCACCGCGATAAATGAGGTAAAAAAACCAATGTAAATAGCTATGGTAAGAGGCTTAGTGCTAAATGAAGTGATGTTATGTAATGCTAGTTTTACTAAAGCACCAGTCGGGTATTTCGACTTACCTTTTAAACGCGGATTCGCTGAATAAGGAATACCAAATTGTTTGTATCCTACCCACTTTAATAAGCCCCTTAAGAAGGGTGCATCCTCCTTAATCTTTTGAATTACCGGTATCACTTTCTTATCAATGATCTTATAGTCAGAAAGGCCATTTTCCATTTTTATATCTGTCAGCAACGAAATGAGACGATAAAACAAACTGGACGCCAGATGAAAAAATAAAGAAGCGTCCTGATTCTTTTCTTCGCGGTAAGCGTACACAATATCATAACCTGATTGCCAATGCCGGATAAGCTTCGGTATGAGTTCGGGTGGATGTTGGAGATCAGCATCGATTGTAATCACGGCGTCCACATTTTCTAAAATCTGTTGGAACCCGGCCAGTAGAGCCACATCCTTGCCAAAATTTCGGGAAAAACTTAAGAACGATATTCGGCTATCACGTTTAACCATTGATTTGATCTCGTTTAAGGTTTTGTCAGTACTGCCGTCATCTACAAAGAGTATCCTGTAATCAATAGTAGTTAGATCAACAAAATTCTTCCTTATGGCGTCCGCAATATTTTCTACATTTTCTTCCTCATTGTATAAAGGTATTATAACTGTTACCAGCCTGTACGAGTAGCCGCTTAGTTGCTTGTATTCATTCCTTTCGTGCACTATGCTTTCCATGGTATCTTTTTATATCTTCTGAAAGGGTCCATTAATAATGATATAAATTTTCCTTTCGAGTCTCTTGGCAAATATGAATCGACACCAAAAACGAGTTCTTTTGCATCTAATCTTTTAAAAGTGCCAAATAGCCTGTCCCATATACTTAAAACATCGCCATAATTACAATCGGTATAAGGTTTTTTATAGTGGTGATGTACCTGGTGTAGATTTGGGGTAATAAAAACTATCCCTACAAATTTGTCTAATTTATCCGGTAGCCGGTAATTTATATGCGCAAAGAGGGTAGTGACTACCTGTATTATCTGTCGAAGCATAAGAGCCCAAAATGCAGTACCGCTTAGTAGTACCCATAACAAGGTAAAGAGTAAGCGAATAATACTTTCAGCTGGATGTTCCCTTAATGTGGTAGAAACGTCAAGAATAGTGTCACTGTGGTGAATCATATGAAACTTCCACAGGTTCCTGAACTTATGCATAATCACATGATAAATATACTCCCCAAGATCGAGGAAAACGAAGGCTATGAGAAAATACATCAATGCATTTTTTTGACCGGGTAAATGGTACAGAAATCCGAAGCTGTGCAGACTGTCCCATTTAATGGTTTTTACAAAAGCAAATCCCAAAAGTATTTGCCCGGGCAAGTTCGTAAACATGAAGGGAGCATTAACAAAACTATGAAGCCATTTCTTCTGGTTCGAAAACACTCCAGCAATGTTTTCAATGTACCAGCCCAAGATGAAAAGAGTTAGAAATAATAAAAACTGCATTTGTTCCCCATGAACATTAAGTAAAAGTTGAAGATGCGTCATCAGATTATCTTTAAAATAGCTTGTTAAAACTCATTGTTTGCCCTAGCAAACTGATGTGCCAATAGCCCCTAACTTTAAGAGAGCCGTCATTATCAATCCAAACCTTTGCGTTCCAGGTTTTGCCTGAACTCGCATCGTATATCTTACCGTTTCGCCATTCGTCATCATCCGCATCATAGTGCAAGCCATGTAAAACTTCCAAACCAAGAATTTTCCGTTCCCGGAGTGTTTTTTCAGGATTGTTAGAATCTGTTCGTTCTTTCATTGGGCGAAGCTTGTTGTCTGTATCATCAAACCAAATAACTTTTCCTTTGTATTCACTGCCTGTTTTAAAGACTTCTACTTCGAGGTTTTTGTCCCCTGAATTAATCCATTTGCCGAGAATGGCATCGGTTTTATTTTGAGCTAATGATCCTAACGGATGAAGCTGAAAGAAAAACAGAACAATAAAAACGAATTTCATAAAACCATGCTTTTTGTGTGTTTTTTTCAAATCGATCATTTCAGAGAATAAAATTGCTTTAAAATTTCCGGTTTCTTTGAGTAGTGTTGTTCAAATTGTAAAAGGTTGGGTTAATCAATGGTTAAAGAGTCGTTTTTACCTTTTTTTCACCCCCGAAACATAGGATTTGCTCAGAATCCTGCGTGATATTAATCAAGTCCAAAATAGTAAACTCTTTTTTTTCAGACCCCTCCTTTAAATGTGTTCAACTATTACTAACACTAACTAATTATCCTTACCGAGAAAGTTTGAGAGTATTATCAATCATGTCTTATCGATGACCGCGAATTGCAGATTCCTTTACTGTCTTCGGGGTCCGGTAGCACAGATTCGCAATGATAAATAATGATGAACACTTACTTAGTGGTTATTCATTAGCGTTAGGAATAGGTTATGTATCTGCTAAAAATATGTGAAGAAGGAGCCACCCAGGGGAGCAGGAGATTATTACTATTACGTGGATTTAAGCAAGAAAAATCTTGCTTCAGAAAAAGACAGCATCAAAGAAGCAGCTCTAAACATCAGTATTAAACCCGCCACGTTCAGGCCGGATAAAAAAATGGGGATAGACATTTCATTTAAGCGGAAGATTGTTCTGTAATTTTTTTTAAGAGGGCTTAGGGATGCTGTTTAAATTATCCAAAACGCACAGTTTAGCACGATTAATTTCGGAAATAACTTCAGAGCAAATTTAGATAGTGCTGTTCAAAACATCCTCTTCAAGCTGTTTCTTAAAATTATCTAACCTGTCGGCTATAACGGAGTCAAATGCAGATAGTATTTGAGCAGCCAAAATTCCTGCATTCTTCGCTCCGTTTAATGCTACGGTTGCAACCGGTACTCCTCCGGGCATTTGGAGAATTGAGAGAATTGAGTCCCAGCCGTCAATGGAGTTGGATGATTTTACGGGAACGCCAATTACCGGCAAACTGGTAAATGAAGCTACCATACCTGGTAAGTGGGCTGCCCCACCTGCGCCTGCGATAATAACTTTCAAGCCGCGATTTCGCGCGCTCATAGCATATGTACGCATAAGTTCGGGCGTGCGATGTGCCGAAACGATCTTGATTTCGTATGGTATTTCGAATATTTTAAGCATGTTCTCTGCCTCTCTCATTACCGGCAAATCACTTTTGCTGCCCATGATTATACCTACCGTTGGTTGCATTGTATTAATTTTACGCAAAGAACGACAAAATTTTCAAAACACATAAATACGTTTCATATACAGCAGCACTAATTGCATTATCAATAGTATCTTAAAAACGAATCTTCCTCTGCCGTTTACACATGCCCGCACACCAAATGACCTTAAAGATTTTATCTTTGCCTTAATTTTACTAAAAGGTTCTAATGAATTATTTGTTCAAACTGGCATTACTCTGTCTTCTGGGAGTATTTTTAAATGGTTG
>JANXYS010000508.1 GCA_025355935.1 Chitinophagales bacterium
ATTTGATGAACCCTGTCAAAAGCAGATGAAAGCGATGTGTTGGCTGCTATTAAACCCAGGGTGTCGTTAATGTGTTGATAAATGTTTAAGGCCTTTCGGGAAAAATAAAAGAGAGAATCTGCATTCCCATCGCTTTGTGAAATATCTGCCAGTGCCTGGTAGGCCATGCCTTCAAAATCCGGGCTTTCCGATTCAATATTACTCTGAATGCTGCGCCTGTAAAATTCTTTTGCTTCTTTGGGCTTATTCCTTTTTCTATATACTTCACCCAGATTCCAAAAAGTGAGGCCTTTGTATTTTTTATGACCTGATTTGTCACTATAAATGATAGATCTATTAAATGCAGACTCCGCTGAATCGAGGTTTCCCTGCCCACGATAAGCTTCCCCGCTATTCATCCATGATAACGACATCATAGCGTCATCCTGCAGTTGGTTGTTTAACTGATGTACAATTTGATGGAGCTCCAGGGATTTTGCATATTCGCCGGTGAAATAGTTAACGATTGCCAGGTGATGGTATATGCCGGCAAGCACCGTAATGCGGGCATGGTATGCATCGTTTTTAAAAGACAACAAGGCAGGGCGCCACATACCTTTTTCGATTCCGTCCTGCGATGCCAATGACCTGGCCATGAGCAAAAATTTCAATCCACCCGAATAGTTCTGGATCGAACAGGATACGTATCCGTTCCTGCTCAATGCCTCGGCCTGCCAAACAGGTTGTTTTGTTTTGCGGGCCAGTTTCAGCATCTCCTCATAAAAACTTAGAGCTGCCGGTCGGTTAATTTCCTGGTAGTACAAACCAATCTTCCTATTCACATACATTTTTAATGTGTCATTGGAAGTAACAGTTAAAATCTTTTTCAAGCTATCCACCTGCTCACGGGAGGGTTCCTGCCAATAAGGATTGTATTGTGCTATATTATCAAATGGCAACAACATGAAGAAAGTGAAACATATATATAAATAGTATGGTGTCATCTTAGGTTATTGGCAATTGAATTTGGAATGTTGTTCCGTCGCCTTCTATCGTCTCCACCTTTAATTCTCCCCCATGTGCTTTGATAATATCATAGCTCATAGATAGTCCCAGTCCAGTACCCTGCCCTGTTGGCTTTGTTGTAAAGAAAGGTTGAAATATTTTATCTAGTACTTTTTTCGGAATGCCCATACCGTTATCTGCAACGCTGATCTCTACCTGGTTGTTTGCGTGTTTTGTACTCACTGAAATGGTTGGTTTGTAGTCTTCGACAAGTTCAAGCTGACATTGCCGCTTCTTTTCATCAACTGCATAAAATGCATTGGTAATTAAATTCAATATTACTCTCCCAATATCCTGCGGAATGATATGGATGTTTCCAATCGTTTCATCAAAATCAGTTTTGAAAGAGGCATTAAAAGTTTTATCCTTTGCCCGGAGCCCATGATAAGCCAGCCTTAAATATTCATCAGCGAGTTTATTAATATCGGTTGGTTCTTTTACCGCACTGCTGCTTCTTGAATGTTGCAACATTCCTTTTACAATGGCATCTGCACGTTTACCATGATGATTTATTTTCTCTAAATTTTGCTTAATATCATTTGCAATTAATTTTACTTCTTCAAAATCACCTTTGGCAATTTCTGCATTCATTTCATCTATCAATTCATTGCTTACTTCACTAAAATTATTGACGAAGTTTAAAGGGTTTTGAATTTCATGCGCAATGCCTGCAGTCAGCTCTCCAAGGCTTGCCATTTTTTCTGATTGAATCAATTGCTTTTGTGTTACCTGTAATTCACTCAGCGCGTCTTCAGCTCTTCGCTTTTCTGTATGGAGTTTTATCAGATCTTCTTCGGCCTGTATAGCATGTGCCTCAGCTATTTTTAAATCATTAAAACGGGTGAAAGTAAGATTGAATACTGCCGCAAAACGTTCCAGTAAATTCATTGTTTCTTCAGGCTGTTCTTCAGGAGATGCCATGCCTATAAAACCTTTATTGAAATAGGCAATGTATTGCAACCTTCTTTTTTGCGCAAGACCATCTTTGAAAGGAACATGAAGATTGCCAAGATGCCGGAAATATTCTTTCAATTCTATTCCACTCATATCAATCACAAGGCTTTTCATTTCTTTCATCCAGCTTTCAAACATTTTCTTGAGAGAGGGATTGTCATTCAGGTTGGCCTCAAATGCAGATCTTACTTCAGTGCCATCTTCATCTGTTAACCAAAACTCAGCCTCTCCGTTTTCGTTTTTAATAATACCTATGTATAAACGGTTTGGCTCAATACCCAACATAATTAATTGTTTAAAGAGAACCACAGCCGTTTCAGCCAACTCCTCACTTTTTTGCATGGCCAGTGTGCGGCTTCTTACACGTTCTAATGCTGCTTCTATCTGTGCTTCTTTCGTTTGTGCTTCTGCTTTTTGAAGATCAAGAAATCGAGTGTAAGATTGTTCAAAGACACTTCCAAACCGCTTTACTATATCTTTTTCCTTATCTGAAAATCTCTTTCCATTATGATTGGTTATAACAATACTTGTGTATTTGGATATCTCTGCCGTTCTTGTTAAACCACCTTCACGTGACAACAGTTCTTCTTTTCTTTCTGCGGGAAGTTCATTCCAGGGACTAAAATGAAATAGGTGTTGAAACATTTCATCCTTTTCTTCTTTGCAATAGGTTTCATCAAAAAAATTATTTCCCATTCTTATAGCGTCCCTGAGTTGGGTGAAAATAGGACTGTCGAGAAATGGCACAACCACTTTCTGTACGTAATCAGCCGCTCCTAATGACGCCCATAACTGTATATCCTGGTCAAGTTCTTTATTGATGGTTATGAACACGCCACCATTGATATTTAACCCCATGTGCTGCAGTTGCTCTGCAACAATTTTGACGACATCCTGTAGCTCGGATGTGTGGTGCATAGCCAGGCTACGTGCCCGAACTCTTTCTAAAGCCAGTTGTATCTCTGCTTCCCGTGCTTGGGCTTCTGCATTCTGAAGGTCGAGAAAACGGGTATATGTTTGTTCAAACACCTTAGTGAATCGTTTGAAAATTTCATGTGCATCCGGAACTTTTTCATAGGTGATAAATAGCAGAAACCCTTGGGTGAATTTGCAAAGATGGTTAACCTGATGGGTAGGTAATGAAAGTCCCAGTTCATCGATTTGCTGAAAAGTGGATGTCAGGTCGACAAAGGATTTCATATACGCGTAGTGCTGAACTAGTGCTTTATCGCCGAGTTCCTGTACCAGCATAGTTTTTTTACTTCGCATAAATTCGCCCATTTCATCGAAGGAGGCTTCACCAAATAAGCGAAGATTAAATGGTGCTTGCAGGGTTCCTTCACTGCTCATACAGCACTTTGCTGATTTTTTATCTTCTGCAAGAATATTATACCCACAACTCCATGCTGGAATACCTAGTGCCTGTATTTCGAGAAACAAAACGTTGGCCACTTCAGGCAACTCATCACTGGATTGCATACCCATGGTTCGTGACCTTGCCTTTTCAAGGGCATTTTCTATTTTAGCATCTCTTGCCTGTGTCTCTGCCTTTTGCAGGTCGAGGAAACGAGTATAGGTTTGTTCAAAGACTTTTGCAAAGCGTTCTAATAGTTGAAGTGATTCTGCAGGTCGGGGTTCATTGGTTGATAACGCCAGCATTCCTTTGGAAAAATAGGCCGCATGAATTATCCACCGATCATCCGGAAGCAGTTTTACAGGAAATGTTTCTTTACCTACCAATTTATTCCTGTATTGATTGTACTTTTTTAATTCTTCTTCTTTCAGTTCTAATACCAATGTTTTTTGTTGTTCTTTCCAACCTCTGAATACTTTTTTCATCACGAAAGGCTCATCTATTTTATGCCTGAAAGTTTGCTGCATACTATTTCCGTGAAGCGTTGCAGATATTTCAACCACAGCTTCTGATTCCTTTATAATACCTATGGTACATTGCTCTGCAGGTTCACCTAACTCTTTTAGTTGCTGAAAAAGTGTCAGGGAAGAATCTTGCAATTCCTCGCTGTGTTGCATAGCCATTGTCCTTGCACGAACTCTTTCCAGCGCCAATTCTATTTGTGCCTCTTTTGCCTGTATCTCTGCTTTTTGCAGATCAAGAAAACGGCGATATGTCATCTCAAAAACTTTTGCAAAGCGCACTATAGTTTGCTCTTCATCCGACGAAAAAAATTCTGTTGAAATGATAAACAGATAACCATCTGAAAAATTTGCACAGTAAAAAATGATTCGATCGGGCATCCGGGAAAAAATATCGTCCACAACAGAAGCAGGAACGTGCTTAGATAAAAACCGATGATGCTCCCTATTTACTTCGCCTTGCACTTCGTAAATATGCAAGGGTTTCTTTTCCTTCCAGGCTTTGTACCTGTTATCCATTACATGATCGCCCGTTAACGGAAAGTCAATAAAGTCAGGCAGCAAGGTGCCATCTGGTAGCACCACCCAGGCAGTTTGAATATTTTTATCTTCTTTTATAAATAGATACCCGCATGTAAATGTGTTTATGCCCAACGTACCAAATTCATAATAAAGCAACTGTGCCGCCTGGGCAAGTTCATGACTCTTTTGCATAGCCATTGATCTTGCCCTAACTCTTTCTAATGCTAATTCTATCTGTGCTTCCCTTGACTGTGCTTCAGCTTTTTGCAAGTCGAAAAAGCGGGTATAGGCCTGTTCAAACACGTTTGCAAATCTTTTTAAAATTTCCTTTTCTTTCTCAGATAGAATTTCCCCTTCAAAATCATTAATTGCAAGCATTGAATTTTTAACGGGCGCCATCGAAATCGTATAATGCCGGCTGTGCAGAATCAATTTTTTTATATCTTCCGGTAAGTGCTTTAATTGAGAATGTTTAAACAGGTATTCATAAAAACTGTTTTTAATCTTTTTTGTATAGTTGCCAATAAAAAAATCTGTTCCCTTTGATCGCACATTAAGCAAATCATTCGTAATAGGGTTATCAAAATAAGGAAGACGGTAATTGCTTATGACTAATCCGGCTTCATTTTGGCCGCACACATATACATTCATGTCTTTTGAACCCTCGATGTATATTTGAATGCCTGCGGATGTCACTGGAATATTCAATTCTTTTAACTTTTCAAAAAGCACGACAACTACCTCGTTTAATTCATCGCTCTTGTGCATGGCTAAAGAACGGGAACGAACTTTTTCTAATGCTGCTTCTATCTGTGCTTCCCTTGCCTGCGCTTCGGCTTTTTGGAGATCAAGAAAACGGGTATAGGTTTGCTGAAATACTTTTCCAAATCGCATGAGTATGTCATTCTCCTCATCTGTAAAAGATATACCTGAAAAATTCTCAATGTACAGGCAAACATTCTCCAATAATACAGTAGATGCTGCGAGGGCAGGGCAACTAAAATAAAATTGTTTTGCTTCCTCTGTTAATCCAGGAACATGGTCGAAAAGCCTTTGATAAAATGTGTTTTTCTCACTAAAAGAAAGGTTGGTAGTAAAGAAATCTTCTCCTTTTTCTTTTGCTTCATTAAATCGATTGTAATAAATAGAATCGAAATAGGGAACAATGACCTGTGAGGGAACCCCCAGTGGATCAGCTATCCAGATATCGTAGTCATCCCTTTCCTTGTAATTTATAACAAACCCTGTATGTTCAATCTTTATATTTAAGTGAACCATTTGTTCATATACAACCTGTATTACGTCTTTAAGCTCTTCACTTTTTCGCATCGCCATTGTTCTGCTTCTCACCCTTTCTAAAGCTGCTTCTATATGTGCTTCTCTTCCCTGTGCTTCTGCTTTTTGCAGGTCGAGAAAACGGGTATAAGTCTGTTCAAAAACTTTTGCAAATCGTTTCAAGATTTCATTTTCATCTTCTGAAAATATTTTTCCAAAATGATTAATGATGAAAATACTGGTGTGTTGAGATACACAACAGGATCTTGTATATCCTCCCGGACTTGACAGGGTTTCTTGTTGTTGTATTAAATCGAGGTTTGACCATGGCTCATGCTTAAACAGAAAAGTAAAAAAATCCACTTTCTCCTGCCTTGTATAATTTTCTGTGAAAAAGCCTGGGCCCTTTTTCTTTATTCCATTGATAAGGTTAGTGCAAAAAGGTTTTTCATATGTTGGAAGAATTATTTCTTCCGAAGTATCGGCTGTGCCCCCTGCACCCCAACAGCGGAGTGCTGTTTGAATGTCATTATTAATAACAATAAAAGAGCCTCCGGAAATAGCCATATTCAAATGGAGTAATTCTTTATGCACCGTATGGATCACTTCTTGTAATTCAGTGGTATGGTGCATTGCTAAACTTCTGGAACGGACTCTTTCCAAACCGGTTTCAATCTTTGCTTCTCTTGCTTGTGCTTCCGCTTTTTGCAGATCGAGAAAGCGGGTATAGGTTTGCTCAAATACTTTTCCGAGGCGTTTAAATATATCATGTGCTTCTGGGACTGGTTCATAAGTAATAAACATCAGACTCACTTTTGAACCAAACACAAAATGTTCATATTGATGAGTCGGGAACTGGAACCCGTCTTGCAGCATTATTTCAAACTGTTTTTCACCAAGCCCGGTGAGTGCCCGGTACAATTGTTTAATTTTTTCTCCTTCAACATATATTACATCAAAATCAACCCCGCTTTTTCTGGCATCACTGATATCTTTTAATGCCTCAGCCTTGTTTGTATGTACTGTATAAGGCTCAATAAAACTGCCATTGGGACTTCTTATATAATCTACATAAGAATTATTGTCTTCACTCCAAACATTAAATCCCGCTGTCCAAAATTTAAATCCCAAAGCCCCAACTTGTTCTAATAATAAACCTGCTACGTCAGTTAATTCGTCACTTTTTTGCATAGCCATAGTACGACTTCTCACTCTCTCAAGTACTGCTTCTATTTGCGCTTCTCTTGACTGTGCTTCTGCTTTTTGTAGATCGAGAAAGCGGGTATAAGTTTGTTGGAATACCTGCGCAAATCTTTCTAATACAAGAATAGTTTCCTTTGCTATAGGCCCTATGGTAGAAACAGAAATAAACCCCTTACCAAAAAAACCCGCACCTACATACCGCCGGGCATTTGTATAATCTGTATTTTCTGCTATACCACTTATTATACTGCGGTGTGCAACCCAATCTGTAAGGTTCTTTCCTGCAAGTTCAATGAGGGTTGATTTTTTGTTTTCTTTCCATGCCTTCACAAGTTTTTT
Organism: Chitinophagales bacterium; assembly: GCA_025355935.1. GTDB lineage: Bacteria > Bacteroidota > Bacteroidia > Chitinophagales > Chitinophagaceae > Ferruginibacter. Next base: position 7,213 of record JANXYS010000508.1, read on the forward strand.
AATTAAAGAAGGTTCATCAATTGCAAAATTGTATGTGCGATTAACCTGCGCT
>JANXYS010000519.1 GCA_025355935.1 Chitinophagales bacterium
TTCAGATTTATTGGCAAAACACAGTTCGGTTCCTCCAAGGTAATACGTAAGGATTTGCTCTTTTTTGCCATTGCCGTCAAAATCGTTGAAGTAAAGGTGCAGGGGTTCTTTTACTGAGGCAGATAACCTGCTGTTCAAACCAAGGTTGCCCGCCACTAAATCGATATCCCCGTCATTATCGATATCAACCGGTAGCAGGAAATTCCACCAGCCTTTCTCGGCTGCCAGATGTTTTTGAACAAGCCTTCCATGATCGTTGATAAACGCTTCGATGCCGCCCCATTCCAGTGCAAGCAGAAGGTCCTTATCACCATCCTTATCTATATCAAACCAGAGAGATTCAGTTACAAAACCCACCTTTGATAAGCCGGGCGCTACTGCATTCGTTACGTCTTTGAATTTCCCGGTTTTGTCATTCAATAGCAGGTAGGACTGTGGAACCTGGCCATATTCCCAGGGAACTGTTCGCGCACCTAAAAAAAGATCCATAAATCCATCACCGTTGAAGTCGCAGGCTGTAATAGTGGACGCGGTTACAAACAAGTTTGAAAATGCATCTGCTTTCTTGAGTAATTTTCCTCGCCCATCATTCAAATACACACGCGGGGAGTTATGGTCATCTTCCCCGTAAAATTCATTTCCCCCGCTTGCTACTATCAGGTCTAAATTGCCATCATTGTTTACATCAGCAAAACATGCATCTGTATTTTCGTAAATGGAATCTATGTCTAGTGCAGGTTGGCTGCTTTGTAGAAATTTTCCATTTGGTTGCTGAAGAAATAGTCCAGCCTTATGATTGCGTGATGAGCCAATAAAAATATCATCAAGACCATCGCGATTTATGTCGCCGACAGCTAGTGCCGGGCCTTCGGTAGACAACAAATGAGGTAATAGCGGCTCGCGATCAAATTCACTAAATTGATTTTCCTGGTGCAGGTATTTAAATCCAGACTCTGCGGTAATATCACCCATCTCATTACCAGTCAAATTTATCCTGTTTGTAAGTTCAGAATAGTTAAAAAAGGGTAACCCTTTTTTATATTCAATAACAAGTTTCGATGTGTCGCGACTAAGCTGTAGAGACTCAAAGGTATTGTCCGGCCAGATTACAATCATTGAATCGATAACCGTTTTATCAATCCCTACCACCAAAGGAATTTCCATGCTGGATAAAAAGCCTTTTACGGGAAAATTCTGATACACCCTTGATTGGTCTTTCGAAAATAATACCAGCTTCGCACCAATAGAATTACGGTTCATCTGAGGCCCCGTAAGTCTGGCGGTAAAAGATATTTTTTTTCCAGGTTTGTTGGTCTGGTTCTCATACACAAGCGCAGGCGCATCAATGTTATTCACAACAATATCAAGGTCGCCATCATTATCAAGATCTGCATATACAGCTCCATTTGAAAAGGTGGGCACATCACCATCGATGCGGGCAGCTTCATCCTGAAACGAGAGGTCACCTTTGTTTTTATAAAACTTATTGGGCAGTTTAATTTCAGGAAACTTATTGATTAGGGCGATATCCTTATCTTTCATGTTATTGTCGCGGATCATTTGTTGCACCTCCGAGTTAGTAACAAAATTTATATAGTCTATATCATTCATCCTTTTCGGAATACCATTCGAAATAAAAAGATCCTTCAATCCATCATTGTCGAAATCAACCCACAAAGGTGCCCATGACCAATCCGTGGCGGCAATACCACTGTACAAACCAATTTCGCTGAAATTATTATTTCGCCGGTTATATTGAAAGTTGTTTCGCGTAAACTGGTAAGAATAACCAGCATTAATCTTAAATTTAAAAATGTCGTAAGCATCTTCACCTAATGATTTTTTAAGTATGTACGGATCAGATGGCAGCATATCCATTGAAATAATTTCCGGGTAAGCGTCATTGTTGATATCAGCCACATCTACCCCCATTGAGAATTGGCTGGTGTGCATCATTTGCTCCGTTCCAACTTCTTTAAAAGTGCCATTTCTTTGATTGATGTAGAGGTAGTCATCTTCATGAAAATCGTTTCCGATATAAACGTCGGGGTAACCATCGAGATTGATATCAGCTACACAAATTCCTAAGCCGTACCCAATAGCACTACTGTTAATCCCCGTTTCCCTTGTTACGTCTGTAAATTTGTTTCCATCATTCCTGAAAAACCGATCACCGGATACATCATTGTAGGTGCCTATAAATTCTTTCCTTGGTTTAAAAGTTCCGTTCTGGTGAACGGAGTGGTTGAGCAGGAACATATCAAGGTCGCCGTCATTATCATAATCAAAAAAAGCCGCCTGGGTGCTATACCCGGAGAAGTCAAGCCCATACTCTTTAGCCTGGTCAACGAACGTAGGGATACCATTCTTATCAACGCCTTTATTGATTAGAAGAAGATTTTTACTATGCAGAATCTCATGCTTACCAACCCTGCAAACATAAATATCCATAAGACCATCGTTATTGATATCTACAACGGATATTCCGGTTGTCCAGCCGCCGTCATCTGGTATACCAGCCTGTAAACTAATATCTTTAAAGTGCATCTTGCCTTCATTGAGATATAATTTATTCTGATGTTGATTAGACCCGAAAAAAAGATCGGTTAATCCATCATTATTAAAATCTGCCGCACCGACACCGCTGCCATTATAGAAATACATGTATTTGAATAAATTAAATTCCTGGCTATAGGCAAGACTATTCGTAAAATCAAGTCCGGTTACTTTTGAATCGAGAGTGACGAACAATGGATTATCTACCCCTTTATGTTTGTTGCACGATAAGAACAACAGGCAAAGAAAAAATGTATTTTGAATTAAATATTTTTTATAGTTCTCTACCATAAATACAAGTTCTAACAACTATTTTTTTATTTTAAGAAGTACTGGTTTTTCGTTGTTCTGGGTGATGAGCAGGCTTCGTTTACCCGGTACCGCATGATTCAGCTCACAAATGTCTTTTACTGACCCGCGTACACTCAACCCCGACTGTGCCCCATCCACCCAACTAAATTTACCCTGGCCATTGTTCAGCAACACATAGCCATAGCTCCCATCC
>JANXYS010000522.1 GCA_025355935.1 Chitinophagales bacterium
GACCGGCAATGGGCGGAAATTCACTATGGCTTAAACCCCCTTAAGTGTTTTACCATAACCTATGGCACTACTTTATTGGAAGCACCGGGTGCAGTACAACGGAAGCGTGCGCAAGACTACCTTCGATCGACACTCAACATACCATTTGGAGACCTTATCCTGCTATTCAATGGCACCCTTAATTACAAACCCAATTTAGATGCACTAATGATATTACTGGAAGAAATTAACCCCGTTTTAAATTCCAGGATTTCATTCAACTACAAGTTGATAATTTGCGGAAAGGATTTGCCCGGCAATTTAAATGGACTTAACGATTACAGCACTAAGAACGTGATCTACGCTGGTTTCGTGCAGGACATCAACCCTTATTTTGAAGGTGCGCATATCTTCTTAAACCCCGTAATAGATGGAGGCGGAATAAAGACCAAATTAGTGGAGGCCCTGGCTTATAATGTAAATTGCATAAGTACAGTAAGTGGCGCTATTGGCGTACCAGGAAAATTTACTGGCGGCAAACTTGCCATAGTGGATGACGGGGACTGGGCAGCCTTTACAGAAACTATTTTTTCCGCCGATATAGATAACCAGATACCTGCATGCTTCTTTGATGAATTTTATTGGGGAAATATTGCAGCCAGGGCCTTGAATATTTTAAAGAACAATGCATGAGAATTCTAATTACAGGTATATCCGGTTTTGCTGCCAGGCATTTTGTAGACTTTCTATCGGGTATGGAAGATAGCAGTGAGGTCGCCGGGATCTACCATCTCAACAGTCCGGCATTCGTCAAGAATTACTATAAAAATGTACAATGCAGTTTTCATAAAATAAACCTGGTAGATTATTCACCGGTTGAAGAACTCATACTTCAATTTAAACCCGATTATATATTACACCTTGCTGCAAAAAGTAGTGTAGCAGATAGTTGGGTAAATCCTACGGAATGCATTCTGGAAAACACGCAAATGTTTTTAAATCTTATTGAGGTAATGCGCAAAAATAACTTACCATGCCGCTTATTATCTGTCGGTTCGTCTGAAGAATATGGAAATGTAATTACCAGGGAAAATCTTATCACTGAAGATCTTTGCACTAATGCTGTGAGCCCCTACGGCGCAGCACGATCGATGCAGCAAAAATTGGTCGATATTTATTCAAAGAATTATTCAATTGATATACTTCATGCACGGGCTTTTAATCACCTTGGAGCTTTTCAGAAAGGAAGTTTTGTTATCTCCTCATTCGCGAAACAGATTGCCAGTCAAATTAAGTCGGGTGCTGTTGAGCTGAATTTATCAGTAGGTGATGTAACGGTCATCCGCGATTTCACACACGTACGTGATGTGGTCAGAGCGTATTACATGTTACTGTTGCAGGGGAGGAATGGTGAAACATATAATGTTTGTTCGGGCAAGGGCTATATGTTGAAGGACTTAATTATATTATTTGGTCAAATCACCGGAAAAACTATCAGCTATCACCAGGACGTGAAGAACCTACGCCCAAATGAAAATAAAAAGCTCATCGGCTCATATGAAAAAATAAAAAGTGCAATCGGTTGGCAACCGCTATTGCCGATAGAAGAAAGTTTGAAAGACCTGCTAAATTACTGGACAGCCTTGCCAGGTTAAAACAATTGCTTCATGCTTTCGTAAAATAATGCAGCCGTATGCTGCCAGGTGAATTTACTTTTTTGAATAAATCCTTTTGTGATTAAATCTTCTCTTAAAATTTTGTTGGATGATAATTTTCGCAGTGCGTCTGCGATCTCCTGGATATTGAAGGGATCTACTTGCAATGCAGCGTTACTTGCTACTTCAGGCATTGATGTAACATTACTGCAAATTACTGGTACGCCAGCCTGGAAGGCTTCAACAATGGGCAAGCCGAATCCTTCAAAAATGGGAACGAAAGTTAAAATCTGAGCAGAGCCCAACAATAATTTCAGGTCACTGTCTGAAACCCTCCCGGGGAAGGTAACGTCGTTTTTGTATTGCATCCCATCAAGCACAGCCTTGATGTCGCTATCATCCCAAAGAATATTCCCGGCAAGTATAAGTTTATGTGAGCTGCTGCCTTGCTGCTTAAAAAGTTCGAATGCTTGCAGAAGGCGAAGAATATTTTTTCGGGGATGCATGGATCCTACAAAGAAAAAATAATTTTCACCGTTAGCGTATTTGTTTCTGACTGCAAGTTTAATGAGTTCGTCGAGAGGTTCAAACACCTCCTTAACCCCACAGGAAACATTATCAATTAGTGAAGGTTTTATGTCGTAAAAATTGACAATATCTTGCTTGCTGTATTCGGAAATGGTTGCAATTCTGCCTGCCTTTTTTGCAAATCTTTTAAAGAAAGTTCGGTAATAGATGCTGTTACGGAATGGTAAATCTTTTGGATAATGTTCAAAATTCAAATCATAGATAACGGGTAATTGCTTAACAGATGAGTTAAGGCAGAGAAAGCCGTCCATCCCTAAAAAAAGATCAGGTTTTTTTTTGCGGAGAAATATTCCGAGAATCAATTCCATGTATACCACATATAGAACAGGGTGCCGTAATGCCGGAAAAATGTAATGTTTGGTTACATTGGGGAAGTCAAAATAGTTTTCATTAAAATTTTTATCGCATAACAACATAAATTCTATTTCCGGGTGATCGCTGATCAACGGCCGAAGGGTTTCAATAATAAAATTCCCTATTCCATCTACTTCCTTCTTGCGAAGTATCCAACAATTTACTGCAACTTTCATTCAGAATAGTTTACCGATTTAATAGGCCGGTATTAAATAAAGCTATTTGATAAATTTTTTCAGGATCCGAAATGCGCGTCTCGATACACTTGACTTATCAAGCATTTTAGCAAGCCATACCTTTCTTCTTTTAAGTGGTTCAAACTTTTTTTCGGGCACAAGCAGCGCAGCATAGCTTTCACACTTGAGGATGAATTTTTCAACACTTATGCCCCGGCCGTTCTCTGCCGATTTCAAAATTCTATGCGAAAGGCTTTCGCAGAAATACATCAGATAATCAGATGCGTAATGACTTATAACGTTATGCATTGCAGGATCGGACTTCAGGGAATTAATAAATAACATATATTTTCCGAATGCATCCTGGTACTCGAAACCATTTGTTAATCGCGATACACTGTCGTGCACCCGGTACTCAAAATTAAATCCCGGCGAGGTAGCCTTGTATGAAATCATAGAAAGCTGAACCCACAACTGATAATCGGCAAATATTAAATTCGGATAGTTTTCGGGCATGCCACCTAAGCGGTCAAAATCACTACTTCGCATCATGTAGCCTGTGCCCATACTATCGATTGTTTGAGCTAACTGACAGGCCAGGAACTCATACCCAGTCTGTCTTTCAGCCATCGGCATGCACGGCCTGACAAACGCTCCTGGTCCATTTATATAGTTAAAGTGAGATTGATACAAGCTGGCATCAGGATGAATCTTTATCAGTTCATCCATAGAACTTAAATACCCGGGATATAACACATCATCATGACCAATAAGCGTAATAAATTCATTCTTCGGAATTTCTTTAATCCGCGCCCAATTTTCTATGATCGATAGTGGCTTAGATGCTGGATAAAAAGCTACCCGTTTATCATTTAATGAGGTTATCCACTCTACTGTCCCATCGGTACTTTGATTGTCAAGAACAAGAAGGTTGAAATCCGCAAAAGTTTGCGCAAGGATACTGTTCACACATTCCTTCACGTGTGAACCGCCGTTTCTGACAGGCAGTATGATCGAGTACGCAGACATTAAGTACCCCAGGCTAGTTTAGTCATAGACTTTCGTTCTGATTCGGTTCCAAGCTGATACAATTCTGTTTGATTATCGCTGACGAGCAGGTTTTCCTGGTCATTTACCCAAAAGGTATTACTGTCCTTCCATTCAGGTGGTTCATAAGCGTTACCATTTTTTCCAATCACCAACACTTTCATTCCTTTCCGAAGGTAATAATTAGTAAGGCTCCTCCGGCCATTTTCAAAAAGATAGGCTCTAAACTTTGTATCAATGAGGTCGACCTTCATTTGTAAGAATTCTTCCCGGCGAACCATGAAGGCATTTGTTCGCACGTGTGCGTTCGGAAATGGATGAAATAGCCAGCGCCAGTAGAATAAGGCTTTAAGGAACAATTTATATTTCCGAAAGTTATAAGCTAACCCTTTTTCACCTTCCCAGGTGTAAGGATGCTTTTGAAATACGGATGAATAGTAGCTTTGACAAGAGGCGGATGCGCTGATGAGGCCGACCTGGGGGGAAAAATGATTGAGATAGATGGCTAGCCAGCCAGCTTCACGCAAAATAGAGAAAGTATTAAGAAATAGTATTGTTTCAAATTCAATTTCTTGATTGATCCTAGCATAAATTTCAATGTCCTGGCCTCCATTATAGTATAAACAACTATAATCAACTATTTTGAAAGATTTCAATAGTTCGGAGAAGCTTGAAACTTTTTGCTGATTGACCAATGAGATACCGTTGAAGGCAATAATTAAACGATGCGGATGCCTCGCGTCAAACTGGATGTAACTTTTCAAAAAAGAATTAAAATTGGAGATATCGTAAGGCAACCACGATAAATATACAACTGCTACCTTTACATTTTCGATCATTTCAGAAGAAAGCGTTCCTTATTATTTTTTTACCACAACAATATAGTTTAAGGTAAGAACATCATCAAAATATTTCTTATCCATCCAAATCGCAAATTTATTATAAACGGTGATAAAATTTAATTTTATAAAAATCAGCTTAATTATTTTGGATCTAAATGTATTATACTTCCTGGCAGAAAATAATACATTTAAAAAAAGTTGAAAGATTGCTGCCCATTTTCCACCGTTAGCCTTAATCAGCTCGATGGTAAAACCCTTTCGTTCGAACAAATCTTTAATACCATATTTTGATATTCGAAAGAAATCATAAGGTTCTTCATGTAGTTCCCAGCAAAAAGGAATGGTGTATACTGCATACCCACCAAGTTTTAACACCCGAAAGGTTTCTTCCACCATTTTATTGTGGTCCGCTACATGCTCTATAACCTGTGAGCTAAAAACTACATCAAAGCTATTGTCCGCAAAACCAAGATCTGTAGCGGGGCACAAAACGTCAACGACCTTACTACTACTTTGGATTATATCGCATCCTATGTATCTTTCAATAAACGGTGTTATGATACCTTCATAAGGTTTATTACCGCAACCAATATCAAGTAGTATACCTTTTGCGTATAAGGGCATATACCGTTTGATATCACTTACGATATATTGAGTAACAATATGATGTTGATTCGCTGATGACGACATTGACTCGGGGGTCAATCGTTCCAATCCGATGCTACGCTCCATTTAAACTTGGATCTTTGTGAATATATTTTCTTTTAAATCTATACCAGCGCCAGTTGAGATAACCCCAGAAGGTTTTTGTTATGTTTAATTGCCTTTCTTTTAATTCAAAAAGGAAGGGATGAATTCTAGTGAGATAAGCAGGGTCAGTGTTTAATGCAACTTCCTTCAACTGTGGAAAATCTATTAATTTAGTCTCCCTTAAAAACATAATTATATTCTGTTGGTAGTAGAATTCAACATCAGAATGATTCCAAATATTTGGCCTGATGCAATCAACTGCCACGTATCCTTTTTTTAAAAAGAGAGCAGCCCAAAACTCCGGATATTGTTCATTGATATGATAAGTGCCTGTTTGGCCTGGGAGCGCAGCAGAGAATAAAATTATATCTCCTAAAGATGTAAGCGAGTTGATAAATACTTCTGAATCTTCAAATGGAAGATGCTCGGCCACTTCCAGGGACATAACCAAATCGAACCTCTTATCAAATTTTAATGGCTGTTTAAGATCTTTCGA
>JANXYS010000525.1 GCA_025355935.1 Chitinophagales bacterium
CCACCCCGCAACGAAATAATACACGTGCAATTCTAACGGGCGTATTAGTGGCGGCTTTATTGGGCACTTGGGGATATATCATTTACGATAAGAATAAGACAAAAGAGTCCATTGATCAGAAAGAGACTGTCATTGCAACCACATCCACTCAACGCGACGAGTTGCAAAAAGAACTTGAAGATGCAGCTATGCGCTATGATATGCTCAAGACGTCAAATTCAAAAAAAGATAGTTCCATTACTTCAAAAGACAGGGATATCGAAGAAAAAAGAGCTCGAATTTCTACATTACTAAGCAAGGTTAATGCAACTCAATCCGAATTAAGCGAGGCAAAATCACTAATTGCCTCTTTAAATGGTGACATTGAAGGATACAGAAACCAGGTGGAAGTATTGCAGGGCCAAAAAGTACAGCTAGTACAGGAGAAGGCTAAAGTTACAGGGCAACGTAACAAAGCATTACAAGATTATGACTCCGCAACTGTAGTAATTAAGGAAAAAGAGGATGTTATTAGTGTAGGTTCAACATTACAGGCTTCTAACTTTAATATTGTAGGGATCCACGAGAAGAAAAGTGGAAAAGAAAAACTCACTACTACTGCGAAGAGAGTTGATAAACTTAGAATAAGTTTTGACCTTAACGAAAATCTTATAGCTCAGAGTGGTACTAAAGAAATATACGTATGTATTACCGCTCCCGATGGAACTCCAATTGCCGTGGAGGCATTAGGTTCTGGTACCTTTAGCACAAGGGATGGTGAACAAAAACCTTATACTCAAAAACTGGATGTAAATTACACCCAGAACAAGAAACAAAATATAAGTTTTGATTGGAAATCAAATACTAATTTTGTAACAGGAAATTATAAAATCGAAGTATTTAATAATGGTTTTAAAGTCGGTGAGGCATTTAGACCGTTAAAAAAAGGTGGACTATTTAGCTAGTATAACGCTACATATTATATGATAATCCAATATTGCAAAAAAAGCGGCTGATTCAGCCGCTTTTTTATTAGAACAATGCTCTTACAGAAGCGCGGCCGATATGAACAATTCGTGTACTTTCTGGCTTGCGGCCTTCGTACTGAAGGCTCACTTCAATATTGCCTGCCAGTCTTTTAGTATATTCAGCGTTCCACAAAAAGTTTTTCCCCGGAAGCAAACCATCTAAAATGATATAACCAGCTGTAGTGTTTGCCGCCCCTGGATATGCCTTGAAGCTGATTTGATTATATGTAAATTTTAGATTAATACTACTGTTGGATAAGATATTATACTTTACTTCTGCGCTAAGTGCGTTGTTCAACGCCTTCTCCATAGAGTCAACCTGGTTTTGTTTTTGTGAATAAACATAGCCAATGGTAGCCCGAAGATTTGATTTATATACATAAGTCAGGTTTGGTTCGATAGCATTTTGTAGTATATCATAATTCCTGTTAGTAAACTTTGCTGCGCTAGAGCTGAGTTTATTTTTGGTTTGCCTGAGAACGGTCGTGCTTACGAAGTTCCGATTCAAATTAATTCGTATCCTGCCCGTGAGGTTACGAAGATTACGACTTTCAAATCCATATGCGAGTATCGATTTAGCAGATGATTTGCTATGAGTTAGTTCAAGCCCCCACTTTGAACTGGTACGGTTATAAAAATACGTATTTGATAAGTACTCATTTAAAGTGATGAGGGAGGTATCCACGAGTTGCTGGCCGAACGGGTTAAATAGGAAACCGCCGTCTGAAATCGTTTTCTTACTGATTTGCAGAGCGGAACTCGTATTACTTCGCGCTAATATCTTGTTTATCCCTTTTTTTGCTTTAACAGGATTTATAAGGCTCCGGGGATCCAGGTTAACACTATAATTAAATTGCAGGTAATTCGCCTTTACATACCGGCTTCCCGGCGTAAACAATCTTATATACTTCCTTTGATCCTGGAAGATAGCTTCTTCAAATTCATTTAATTCAGGTATTCCATTGTTATTGTAATCTATCCAGGTATACTGGCCCTGGCCCGCTGGCACTTCTATGTAGGAATATTCTCTTTTTTGTTCCTGCCCACTGCCTACCTCATATAAAATGTTGCCTGTCAAAAAGCTTTTAAACTCATTTACAAAATACTCTGCCCGCCCGAGGATGCTTTTGTCTTCCTTTTGCCGGCTTAATAGTGAATCCTGAATATGCAGACTACGATAAGTTGCATTAAGCCGCACCTGGTGATGTTCATTTTTAAGTAATTCGGTAGAGACGTTGATATTATTACTGCGGTCGGCTTTCCCTAACAGTTTACCTCGGGGCAGGAGGTCATTTCTATAGAAATATGACAGCCCCCATTTATTGAGTTTGGATTGATTGGATCTTAAAAAAGCCTCGTAAACATTGAATGCAAAACTGCTGTTCACAAGGCTATCGCCAGCCCGATCGCTCAACAAATTCTGTTCACCACTGTACTTTAGCCCGGTTTCCAGTTGTCGATATTTTGCCAGGATCTTTTTTACATCAATCGTCGGTCTGAAAAATGTTCCCTGGGTCGAGGCTGCATGAAACTTGGTATAGCTGATATTACTGGTCACTACAAAACCCCTTACCTGGCTATAATTACTTAATATCTGGCGAACCCCATTGTAACCGTCACTTCGTACATAGTTAACGAGTTCATACCTGAGATAGTTCCCTATTGCATTTGCCAGCCTGGCAGCAGCATTTGTTATTTGTTCATCAGCAGGGGCTACATTATAGGGCAAACTCCAGTCGCGGTAAAACTCCACATTCCTTAAACGTTCTAACGGCCGAAACTTTCTTTGAACAAATTCATATCCTACTGCCGACTGCAAACGATAAATTCTTGAACCCATCTTTATTTGTTGCGAATCATCCTGCAATGCAAATTTGGCTGCGAATGCTTTATCATCATTCTTGTCTTTAGTAGAAAATAAGTTTATGTCGTAATTACTTAATGCAATTTCCGACCGAAGCCGGGTAGAAGGTCTGAAAAGATAATCGGCGCCCATGGTAAATACTTGTAACTTCTTTGGTGTCACAAGCAAAGTCACTGGTTCCCACTCACCCTGTGCCTGTCCAAATCCGTTTGGTTGTACCCAGTAAAAAACTTTTCCGTTCGTTGCATTTAACAGCTGGCTATAGTTTCCGCGCCCCGGACCAACATAAGAGAATGAAAGGCTATAAAGGATAAAGGAAGGATCAGTGGATTGAACAAAAACAGAATCGTGCTGCAGGAAGTTATAAAGGGTATCGATTTTTTTATAAAGATTTTTCCCTAAGGAAAAGGTATCCCGTACTGCATTCTGGTAAAAAGCGTTCTTGATACTGTCGCCAAGACTAGCCAAAAATGCTTTTTGAGTGCCGTCAAGCGTTTGATCGATGGCTGAATTTTTAGCATCGGAATTTGAGTAAGCACCAAGATTTAATGAAAGTTTTTTGGATATATTGATCTCGTTACTTGCATACAATTGTGAATTGAGATAATTCCGGTCGGCATATTCAAACTCCACCTGTATCCGGCTGTCTTTTGTGATCAGACGCTTAGGCGTGAACGTTAGTTCAGCGGTATTATAATTAATTACATAATCCTGATCTTCACCACGCTGCATGAGTTGCCCGTCGATATATACCCTTTCCGTTCCGGCGAGTACAACGAAATAAAGTTCATTATTTGCACCTGATAGCCGATATGGACCCTGGTTCCCCTCAAGCGGTGTGATGATATTCCGTGTGAACTTTCCTTTCGCTATAGCTCCACTTACAAGTAATGAATTGGAGACATTTTTGGATATTTTATTATCAGTGATAAATGAAACACCCTGCAGGCGTTTATAAAAGTTCAGGAAATAATTTTTACTTTGCCTGATGTCAATATCACCAAAGTTGACTTGCCAGCTTTTCTTCCTAACCTGTAAAAATATCCGGTCAAAATCCCTGAGATTTTGTGTATTTCCGTCTGGCTGGATGGGAATGTTATTATCTGTAACCGCAGCAGTCAGCTCCAGGCTGTCGCCGATAAAGCCGTGCAGCTGAAGATTCATGGTGCTGTTAACTACTGCATCCTGGCTATTACCAAATGAAATTGCACGCCCAAAACTACCTTCTGTATGGATAGTTCCAAAATCCAGTAACGGGTTTGTTTGCTTCGAGTTTCTTACGGTTATAGCTTTTTCTGCAAGGAAATTAAGTTTGATGCTGTCATAATTAAAGTGTCTTACAACTGAATTAAGTTTCACCGGGAAGACTCGGTAACTAATACGAAAACTGTCAACTGGTGGCTTTGCCAGCCAGTAAATGATGGCGTTTACTTCATCCACCCGGTAAAATTCTGATCTTATTGACTCAATCTCCGTGGTACCCGGAGCAAGGCTGAAGTCATCGATCTTTTGAAAAGGAAGG
>JANXYS010000539.1 GCA_025355935.1 Chitinophagales bacterium
CCGCAACGGCGCTCCCGTCGGCCCCGGCTCAGGCCAGGCCGGTCGAGTCGCCGGCCTCGCGTCCCGGGGAGGTCGATCCGACACCCTTGCTCATACCATTACATTTGTGAAACTTTGTTCCTTCGTTTCTTAGTGGTTCCGCAGCTTCGCTGAATGTTTTTATATTTTTTTGCTCGCCAAAAAAAATACAAAAAAAGGGCGCCCCTGGCTGATATACAGTCAACCTTTTCTAGGACTAGTCTGACCAACGGTTGTTCGTTGGTAGCATCAGCATTGATAGATTGTTAGATCGTTTAAATGAGATACATTAGCCCGCTTATTGATGCATTTCCGCGACAGCGGTTAGAGACAACATACATCATCCTAAAAGTCATCGGAAACGAATCAATAAAATGATCGGCCGACTCACCGAGTTAAATTTTACTAATTGCAACACGGTATGTCCATTAGAGTGTTGACGCGCTGGCCTCCCGATTTTATCGGGATTGAACTCTTTTGTTTCAAGACAAAAAAGAAAAATGTAAAAGGTGCCTGGCTGATATAAAGCCCACCCAGGGGAAGAGCCATAACGAGCCGTTATTCGTTGGTAGCGTCAGCATTTTATAAATTGTTAGATCGTTCAAATAGGATAAACTCAGCCTGCTTAGTTAATGAAAATCGATCAGCCACTAATTATATCTGTCGCCGATACTACCGATTAAAAAAACTATTTTCGTGGGGATACGGACCAAGGCGTTGCAGTTGTTCGTTGGTAGCGTCGACAGTTATAAATTAAAGTCGATTTTACAATAGCATCATTGTATCGTAACACTTCAAGCACTAGTGAGTTCTCAAGTCCTTTTTAGGGACGATATATCAGTAACAATGCAAGCACACTTGAGTTCTCAAGTCGCTTTAGGCACGAAATATCTGTTTAAAATAGATAACTTTTACTCGTGCATGAGCAAGTCACGCTTTTACTGTGAGAAACTTTGTTTTTTCCGAAAGACTTAGTTCATCATCAATACATTCACACTCCGCTGCAGAATATTAAATGCAATTTCGGCCATCAGGTTTTCTTTATCAAGCGTAGGATTTACTTCTGTAATTTCAAAACAGCATACTTTCCGATTTTGCATAAACTTACTTATGAGATCTTCGGCTTCGCGCTCTTTCAAACCATTACCTACTGGTGTGCCGGTACCTTTTGAAATCGCTGAGTCCAGGCTATCCACATCAAAACTAACATAGATGTCGGTGCAATCACTAAGATATCTTAATACCTTACGGCTGACATTCTCAGCTCCTACCCGCCGCACCTCAGCAGTAGTTATAACTTTCATTCCATACTTCTCAATTAAGGACCGTTCTTCTTTTTCATAGTCGCGCAGCGAGATAAATACAATGTCTTCAGGGAGTACCTTCTGGTCTATTTTGCCAATTGATTTCAATTCATTCCATAGCGACGCTGTCTTTTCATCGAGTTCATGAGCCTTCATCTCCTGGTTATCTTCAGCAATGGCCGTTGCCAGCGGCATGCCATGCATGTTACCGGATGGGGTGGTATAGGGCGTATGAAGATCAGCATGCGCATCAATCCATATAACGCCGAGTTTACTTTTAGGTTTGGCCATTTTAATGCCCGCAATCGTTCCACCTGCGGTGCTGTGATCGCCGCTCAAAATCACTGGAACAAAATTCGCCCTAATACTTTCACACACCGCTTTGCTAATGCGCTCATATATGCCAATTACTCCCTGGATCCTTTTCGCATAGGGGGATTGAATAGGCTCGAAGAGAAGGTTATTAGAGGTTTCAATTTTTTCGGAAGGAAAGTGAACGAAGAAGTTGCTCATGAAGTCTAATGCAGCGATCTTAATCGCGTCAACGCCCATGCTAGCTCCGCGGGTTCCCGCACCAATTTCAGAAGGGACCTCAATTATTTTAATATTTTTCATATCTCATTTTATCAAGCAGCGGTCACGAATGCAATTATAATAAGGCAACAGTGATTGTAAAATTACAACATTCCATCTAAAGGCTTTATTCCACGCACTGTACCACTGGAATAGAGGATTTTAAACCTGGTAAACATGTCTTCACTGTACCAGTTTTCCCGACGGGTTTTCTGAATTACTTCCGCATGTTCCTTCAAGCCATAAGCGAAAGCTTTCATATCGCTTTTGGATCTCCACACACTAAAAGTTGCCTGCTTAAGCCACGGGACTTCACCAATGCCGTACGAAATTAAAAATCCGGGAGCAGTAGACATTAACCCGGCAACCGGCGGCACATTTTCCCAAAACGCTCTAAGTTTGCTAAATCTTAAAGTAGCTCTTGTAAGAACGGCAAGGGGACCATCGTACTCTGATTTTGCAGGTAAATCCCCAAAAGATTTTTTATTATCCCATGTTCCATGTCCTTCAATGGGTTCAAGCAATAACGTAGAAGTTTCGCATCTAAAAAATCTAAACCAATAAAAAAGGAAGTCTCCGTAGAGTTCATGAATCAGTTGTGCTTCGGTAGCCCCGTTATTGATAAATGTTTCCCGAACTGTTAGTATAGCCCATTGGCGAAGATCAGGCTGTTTATCGAACGTGCCGTTGCGCCCTGAACCCATTAATTTGTAAAAGGAAATCTTTTTATTGGCGGCAAGGGGTAACCGATGTAGTGCCATTCCTGCAAATGCAAAAGGAATCAATAAAACGGGATATCGGATGATAGTTAAACTTGTTACCATATATGACGAGAAACAACTCTTTTTAATTGTTAAAATTGTTAAAGCTTGGCATGATTTTTAATACAAGTTTAACAATAATTCATTCCATTTAATTAACATAACCAACCTATTAACTCATTTCCCTCAATTTTTCAACATGAAGAAAATTATCCACCAAAGTTTCCTTTTTTTAATTTCAATTAGCCTTTTCGCAGGCTCTTCATTTGCAGAAGTCGTGAAACCTGTAAGATCCTCCAATGATCCTGTAACGACAGCCGTGCCGAGCGAAAATCCAGGTAGTACTGTAAAGTCAGCACTTGCCGAATTTAATAGCTTGTCTAAGAAGGAACGCAAACTTCGAATCAAAGATGCTAAACACGAATTGAAAGAATTTAAAAAGGAAAAACGCAGCGGTAGTGCTCCAAGCACGAACACTTTGTTATTGGTAATTCTTGCTATCCTTCTTCCACCGTTGGCTGTATACCTTCATGAAGGTGTAATTAACAACAAATTTTGGATAAGTCTTTTGTTAACATTATTGTTCTTTTTGCCGGGTGTTATTTATGCACTTATTGTTGTTCTCGGTAAAGATTAATCAGCATCGATAGTTTATAGTTAGCCGTTGTATTTTTACAACGGCTTTTTAATTAGACCTTATTCTCGGGTCTACAAGGCTGTAAAGAATGTCGGAAAAAATGTTGACCAGAATAAATATGAAAGCGCTTAAAAGAACGGAGCCCATTACAACAGGGTAATCCAGCTTTTCTAAAGCGTTTACTGTAATCTTACCTATTCCCCGCCAGCCAAAAATGTATTCAACGAAAAATGCGCCTGCTAGCAGTTCTGCAAACCATCCCGTGATCGCGGTAATAACAGGGTTTAGGGCGTTTTGAAGTGCATGTTTAAGTATTACCCTTGCTTTACTTAATCCTTTGGCATAGGCCGTCCGCACATAATCTTGGTTTAAAACGTCAAGCATACTACTCCTTGTGAGCTGCGTAATAATTGCCAATGGCCTTATGCCCAGGGTCAATGCAGGCAACACCAGGTTTTTCAAAACAAGGTATTTTTCTCCTGTCACATCATCAATTTCATAAAGACTGCCTGTTAAATTAAGCCCGGTATACGGGTGGAGTATAATTCCAAAAGTATAGGCAATGATAATGGCCATAAAAAAAGATGGGGCAGAGATGCCTGCGATACTTGCAAAAACGGCGCTGTTGTCCATCCAGGTATCTTTCTTTACCGCCGCCAGCACACCGAGTAAAATTCCGCCTAGGATTGCAAAGGCCATTGCCGCAATCGCCAGCACAATTGTTCCCGGCAGGGCAGAGGAGAGCACATCGACCGTATTCTTTTTAGTCTGATAACTTTTGCCGAGGTAAGGAATTTTCAAACCAATCTTCGCATCACCGCCAAAAAAAAGTCCGTGCAAGCCTTTAGTAGCAATCTCATCACTGTTGTGAATGGCTAATGGCGAAACATCGTTAAGATATAATAGAAATTGTTTCCACTTGGGTTGATCCAGGTAAAGATCGTGTCGAATATTATCCAGCGTTTTCTTATCCCCGCTTTGTCCTACAATTAGCCTGGCGGGATCGCCAAAACCCTGGAACATAATGAACACTAGCAGCACCACCCCGAACATTACCATAAAAGCATAAAATATTTTTCGCAGGAGATAGGCCATAAATTTCTTATGAGATTTATTTGTGAATCCGAGTTGTCATCGTTTAAAGTCAAGCCAACTTTGTTTCTCCTCCACCACTGGCCCATGCATATAAAATATAGTAGGATTAACCCTCGCAGCAGTTTTTATAGCGGTGCCATCAGTTGTGTAAACACCATTCACTGTTACACTATAAGTTTTGATAAATTGCAGAACCGCTAAACGCTGGGACGTGATAATATACACCGGTTCTTTTCCAACCTGCATATCGGTAAATGTCTTAAGTTTTTGCGCCCATTTTGCGTTATCTGATGGAAGTTCTTTCATAAATAATAAGTAGTAGTTACCTGTGGATGAAAGTATACTGTCTGTCACGTCCACTCCGTTTTCATCAGATAATGAAAAATCATTAATGAGCGGAACATTATTTTTTCCGGCAGCTACCAGCACCTGCTTGCGCTCTATAAATTTCCAACTACTATCCGGAAGTGCGTCGGGCGTGAACTCCTTATTTGACCCCCCCTTTTCATACACAAATTTGTACTCAAACTTATCCTGTATCGCGTCGGCAGGCATCTTACGAAGCTCCAGCAGATTATTACCTTTTTTGTAAGGAAGGCAATCGCGTAATGGAAGATGCCTGAGAACGTAGGACTGGAGAAAAAGAGTTCCTGCAACTGCCAGCAATATCAGGAGCGTGTTGGCTAATGGTTTAATAAGCGGCGTGATGTACCCTATTTTAATTAGGATAAGCGCCGACAAGAGGAGTAAAATAATGTCTTTGGTAAAGGTTTGCTTGGGTGTCAATGGTATACAATCCCCGAAACATCCACATGCGCGGATCTTGCCACTAAATAAAACGTAACTGGTTAGAAATGTAAAAAACAACATGAGCAAAAACAGGAGCCACGAAATAACCCTTTTCTGCCAACCAAGTAGCAAAGCTATGCCTACTACAACTTCAAGAGTTATCATGAGGACCGAAAAACCCAGCGCATGCCGGGTAAATACATTCATTAAATCCTTAAAAAATCCGTCGTCGGCCCAGGCTTCAAAAAATTCCTGCATTTTATAAGCTAACCCCAGAGGATCAATAGCTTTTACCAGGCCCGAAAAAATAAACAATACTCCTGTTACGATGCGTGCAATGTTAACCGTTAGTTTCACAAAAAATGGTTTAGTGTTTAGCCTCGTTGATAAGTATCAAAGCAAAAATGGCGTAATTAAGTATATCGAAGAAATTTGCATCTACGCCTTCGCTGATTATTGTTTTGTGGTCGTTTGACAGGATTTGTTTGATCCTGAGGATTTTTGCGAGAGAAAGATCTACAAAGCTCTCCTGCGTCATATCCCGCCATGCTTCGCCATAATCATGATTTTTGTCGAGCATTAATTTCTTTGCAAGCATCACCTGCTCATCATAGAATCCTTGCACAGCATCCAACTGTAGTTGCTCAGGTTCGTCATTGCATATTTTAAGCTGAATAAGGCCAATAATAGCATAGTTTAAAATACCCTGGAATTCGCTTTTAACATCATCAACGATTTTCTGCTCGGCTAATTGCTGGATATTTCGTATCCGCTTGGCTTTTATATAGATCTGATCGGCTACCGAAATAGTTCTGTATACACGCCAGGATGTGCCATAGTCGGCAGTTTTTCTTAAAAACGTTTTCCTGCAATCGTTAATTACTTCGTCGTACTGTTCACTAGTATTCATCCTAAAGATCTCCCTGGCTTAAAATAAATTGCGCAAATTTGTATAAATTCAAAAATACAATTACTAATTCAGATGTTTACACTTAACTGCAGGGGAAAATTATTATTTGCGGAATATCCGCAGGTTATGGGTATTGTAAATATTACGCCCGATTCGTTTTATACGGGATCAACAGATCCGGATGATGTTATACGAATCGTTGATGAAATGATAGTGGAAGGTGCTGCAATAATAGACATCGGTGGACAATCAACGAAGCCAGGTAGTACGATGATTTCAGCCAATGAAGAGATGGCGCGGGTAATCCCGGTTTTAAAAAAGTTAACTGCAGCGTTTACTTCTACCATCTTTTCCATTGATACCTTTTATAGTTCCGTGGCTGCAGCGGCAGTAGAAGCAGGAGCATCAATTGTAAATGACGTCAGCTCTGGAAGTATCGACGCGGAAATGATCCGGGTTGTCGGTAAGTTGCAGGTCCCGTACATTGCCATGCATATGCAGGGTACACCGGAAAGCATGCAAAAATATCCATTTTATAATGATGTTGTGAAGGATGTTCTGGATTTTTTCATACGAAAATTGGACGAGTGTAAAGCTGCAGGAATTACTGATGTCATCGTCGATCCGGGTTTTGGATTTGGCAAAACAAGCGAACATAACTACAGCCTTTTGAAGAACCTGGCTGTTTTTGAGATGCTTGATAGACCCATACTTGCAGGGATATCTCGCAAGGGAATGGTTTATCGACCGCTGGGAGTTACGGCTGAACATGCGCTCAATGGAACAACCGCACTCAACATGATCGCTTTAATTAATGGTGCACAGGTTTTACGTGTACACGATGTAAAGGAGGCTTGTGAAGCAGTAAAACTTTATAATATTTATAAAGGATGTAAATAAAAAGATCGCCCCATACGGGAGCGATCTTTTCAAATTCTCATCTCTGATATTATTTGGATTTTGATGTGTCCGGCATCGCCTTCTGCATGCTATCCATATATTTTTTCTGCATAGCCTGCATTTTATTCCTTAGCTCAGTTGCTGCCATAGTGGCCTGCGATCTGTTCAATACGTCAACGACATCAATGTCGAATATTAAAATTGAATTTGGAGCGATGTCAGCTCCTGCTCCTGCTGTACCATAAGCCAACGATGAAGGAATGTAAAACTTAGCTTTTGCTCCTTTGTTTAGCAATGTGAATCCGTCTTTCCATCCCGGAATAACGTTCATACCAAGGTTTGGATCATTTACACCAGTCATGTTTACCAGTAAAGGTTCAACGTGTCCTTTCGCAGGATCCGTATTGCTATCAAATAATTTGCCTTCAAGGGTTCTACCAGTGTAATTAGTTTTCACTACAACAGAGGTATCGATCATCGGACCTGTACCCGGCGTTAAAATCTGAACGTATGTGCCCTGCGCAGCTTTAACAGCCTTGATGTTATTTTTAGCAAAATAGTCCTGTAAAATCTTATCGTCTTTTTTCATTTGACCTTCAGACTTTGATTTTGACCTTGCCTGCGCAACAACCATTGCTGCATCCCGCGCTTTGTCAGCTTCCTGCTGTGTAGCATAGGCAGCTTTTACTTTATAAGATTGCACAATAAACTGGCCTTTTTGCATAAACGGCGCAGACTGTCCTAATTTTATAAGCGTATCCGTTGGCATACGGATGATGATGCTATCCCCTACATGGAGCGTCCTGAATATTTGTTTGTACGTATCAGGGAACTGTGCTGTATCATAAGGAGCAAATTGTGGCATCCCGGTTTCATATGTGCTATATAAAACACTGTCTTTGTATTTTACCAGAATTTCCATTTCGAGCACATTACCACCAGTAACAAGTTTACCACTGCTATTTGCGATTACTTTGTATTCACTGCCATCCTTTGCTTTTTTAAAAGGTTCTTTACAGGCAGATAGGGCTACGAGCGTCAGCATTAATAAATAAGAAATCTTTCTCATTGTGTGTGTATTTTATTTTAAAATTTATAAGTACTTAATAGTTCCTTGTTTTCAGACAGGGCTGTTTTAAATGCCAGTACCACCTGTTCCAGCGAGTCCTTGCTTTGCCCACCGGCAGCATTAAAATGACCGCCGCCATTAAAATATTTTCGGGCAAATGTATTAACATCTACTGCCCCTTTGCTCCGGAAAGAGCATTTTCTTTCTTCACCCCGGTCAATCACGATGGCGGCAAGCTTGATTCCTTCGATGCTAAGAGGATAATTTACGAGCCCTTCCGTATCTCCGGTTTTGATGTCGTATTTGACGAGATCAGCGGCAGGAATTGCTATCAGGGCGCTGTTATATTCGTAAAATACTTCCATGCGGTTAAGCAGCACATTTCCTATAAAACGTAAACGATTTTCGGAGAAATTATCATAGATAGCCTCGTGTACTAAGCCGTGTTCAAGTCCTTTCTCTTTTAAGGTGGCAATCAGGCGGTGTACATTTGCAGTAGTTGATGGAAATCTAAACGACCCTGTATCAGTCATTACGCCGGTATAAATGCATTCAGCAATATTCTTATTTATCTTGTCTTCGTAACCTGCATTCACAATAAAATCAAATACCATCTCCGCAGTGGAGCTTTTTGTGGTATCACTTACCCCATATGCAAAAACTTCAGTTTGCGGTTGTTGATGATGATCTATGAGTATTCTTTCCGCACCTGACGACAATAATATTGCCTCCATATTTTTTGTGCGATTGAGGGTATTAAAATCCAGGCAGAATATCCATTCTGCTTCTTCTATTAACTTATTTGCGGAACTAACATTCCTTTCATAATCAACCACTTCCTGGCAACCTGGCATCCAATTTAAAAAGCCAGCCCAATTTGTAGGAGAAATGACAGTAACCGTGTGGCCAAACTGTACAAGAAAATGATACAATCCAAGCGTAGATCCCATTGCATCACCATCTGGTTTCTGATGCATGGTTATTACTACTTTCCGCGGGGCTTTTAACTGGCTGAATAAATGATTGATTGATTCCATAAATCGCCGCAAAAGTAGGTGTAAAAATGGAAAATAGGCCATGATGTACGCTGCATCCGAAAGTTTCTCTAGCCTAATACGACATTTTTAACTAAAAATCAAAGTGGCGGGCTCTGGAACTGAACTAATATTTAAGAGGGATTCCTATCTTTGCGCCCAAAATTAGAAAAAATGACCAACAGAACATTTACAATGATAAAGCCTGATGCAACGCTGAAGGGCAATACCGGTGGCATTCTTGATATGATTAACAAAGCGGGTTTCAGAATTGTTGCTATGAAAATGATGCATCTAAGCGCAGAAAAAGCTGGTGAATTTTATGGTGTTCACAAAGAGCGTGCATTTTATGGTGAGCTGGTAGAGTTTATGAGCAGGGGAGCAATTACCGCAGCCATCCTTGAGAAAGAAAATGCGGTAGAAGATTTTCGTAAATTAATTGGTGCAACAAACCCGGCGCAGGCTGAGGAAGGAACCATACGCAAAAAATATGCAACTTCCATCGGTGAAAATGCGGTTCATGGAAGTGATAGCGATGAGAATGCACAAATCGAAGGCGACTTCTTCTTCAGCAAGCTGGAACAGTTTTAATTTACAATAGCCATAAAAAATGCTGAAATTGTGAGTTACAGATGCTCACTTTTTCAGCATTTTTAGTTAGAGTATTAAAGGCTGTAAAATATTTAATTTTAAAAATAACCTTTAACCATATGACAGAAGTATATATAATTAGCGCGGTTCGGACACCGATTGGAAGTTTTGGCGGTGCTTTAAAAGATCTCAGTGCGACCCAGCTGGGCGCAGTTGCCATTAAAGGGGCGTTGGATAAAGCCGGCGTTAAAGCGTCAGACGTTGATGATGTACTCATGGGCTGTGTTATGCAGGCTAATCTCGGACAGGCACCGGCACGGCAGGCAGCGAAATTCGCAGGTCTCCCCAACGAAGTAAATTGTACAACTGTTAATAAAGTATGCGCAAGTGGTATGAAGGCAGTTTCCCAGGGCGCCCAGAGTATAAAGCTAGGTGATGCTGATGTGGTAGTAGCCGGAGGAATGGAAAGCATGAGTAATGTTCCTTTCTATGCTGATTCGACTCGCTGGGGAAACAAATATGGTAACGTTACATTGCAGGATGGATTGGTTAAAGATGGCCTTACCGATGTATATGACGGTAAAGCAATGGGCACGGCCGCCGAACTTTGTGCCACAAGCTGCGGGGTTACACGTGAAGAGCAGGATGCTTTTGCAGTTGCAAGCTATCAGCGGAGCCAGGCCGCAACCAATGACGATAAATTTGCTAACGAAATCGTGTCCGTTACTATCCCTCAAAAAAAAGGAGATCCCCTCAATATTAATCGTGATGAAGAACCTTTTAATGTAAAATTTGATAAAATATCCGGGCTTAAAGGTGCATTTGCTAAAGATGGTACAGTTACCGCAGCAAATGCAAGTACACTTAATGATGGAGCGGCAGCGCTTATACTTATGAGTAAAGAAAAAGCAGAAGAACTCGGGCTGAAACCAATTGCGAAAATCCTTTCTTACGCGGATGCGGAACAGGCACCGGAGTGGTTTACAACCTCTCCGTCTATTGCGGTTCCGAAAGCAGTAGAGAAAGCCGGCTTAAGAATGGACGAAATTGAATTTTGGGAATTGAATGAAGCCTTTAGTGTTGTTGGAATTGAGAATAGCCGTCGGATGAAACTTGATCCTGCAACTGTTAATGTAAATGGGGGCGCTGTTTCACTTGGTCATCCGCTCGGTTGCAGCGGAGCCCGGATTATAGTAACGCTCATCAATGTGTTAAAACAAAACAACGCGCGCTACGGCGCGGCAGGAATATGTAATGGCGGCGGCGGGGCTAGCGCGATGGTAATTGAAAACATGAATTAAGATAGCTTAATCGATGTCTTAAGCCTGAAATTCTTTAAATAATCCTGATTTGTTCATCTGGGGGTTATAGAATAAATTTGCCCACCGTAAAACGGATAATAAATAAAACCATAAATCAACATGCGACAAATAGCCTTTAGGGAAGCTTTACGTGAAGCCATGCAGGAAGAGATGAGACGTGATGAACGTGTATTTTTAATAGGCGAAGAAGTGGCGGAATATAACGGGGCTTATAAAGTGAGCCAGGGTATGTTGGATGAATTTGGTGAAAAAAGGGTGATTGATACACCAATCGCAGAACTCGGATTTACAGCTATTGCCGTAGGAGCCGCACAAAATGGCCTTCGTCCGATTGTAGAATACATGACGTGGAATTTTGCGGTCTTACCACTAGACCAGATACTGAATACTGCGTCAAAAATGTTAGCGATGAGTGGTGGCCAGGTAGGTTGCCCGATTGTATTCAGAGGCGCAAATGGCAGTGCTGGTCAGCTGGGTGCCCAACATTCTACGGCTTTTGAAGCGATGTATGCCAATATCCCTGGTCTTAAAGTTATTTCTGTTTCAAATCCATATGATGCAAAAGGCCTTTTAAAGGCAGCTATCAGGGATGATGATCCGGTTGTTTTTATGGAAAGTGAAGTCATGTATGGAGAAAAAGGCGAGGTTCCGGAGGAAGAGTATATTTTGCCAATTGGTAAATGTTTTATTAAGAGAGCAGGAAAGGATGTAACAATTGTCTCGTTTAATAAAATGATGAAGATTGCCTTAGGCGCAGCTGAAGAATTAGCTAAAGAAGGAATAGAAGCTGAAGTAATAGACGTTGCTACTATTCGGCCATTAGATTGGTTTACAATATTGGAAAGTGTGAAAAAAACTAACAGGCTGGTTATTGTGGAGGAGCAATGGCCTTTTGCTTCGGTTAGTTCGGAAATTGCGTACCGGATCCAAAAAGAAGGTTTCGATTACCTGGATGCACCTATTCGCCGGATAACAAGCGCTGATGCGCCGATGCATTATGCGCCAAATCTCGTTGCTGCATACCTTCCGGATGTTCCAAGAACGGTTAAACTGGTGAAAGAGGTGATGTACCTTAAAAAATAACTGGGTCTGGCAAACTAAATTATTCACAAACGAATTGTCGAGCAAAATAAACTGTTCTTCAATTCGTTTGTGTTTTAAGGGAAACTCCCCGATAAAATTTATCCCATTGTACAGGAAACTTTTCATCATCGTTGTCTTATTTTGCTTAAGGCTGTGCGTTTATTCCCAAAGCTTCTTTACAAGTTATTTTGTCGGAATTAGCAACTATAGGGGTGATATAGGAAGCCCCGCCTTTCAACCCGCTAATACCCATAGTGCATTTGGAGCCGGATGCCTGTATGAAATAAGCGACAGGCTTTTATTAACCACTGGTGTTTTTGTGGGGAAAATAAGCGCCTCAGATAAATTAGCTACTTCAAACCAATCAAGAAATTTAAGCTTTTATAGCAATATTTCGGAATTTTCATTTGGTGCTGAATACCTTCTTTTTGACTTATACGACTATAAGGTATCGCCTTACATTTTTGCAGGCGTTGGTCGTTTCAGGTTTAACCCCTTTACAAAAACAAAAGATGGTCAGCCGGTAAATCTGTATGAACGATCTACTGAAGGGGAGGGGTTTTACAAAGACCGGAAAGCCTATAAACTTACACAAACATGTTTTCCGATTGGGGTAGGAACCCAATGGGCACTTTCTAATAAAGTGCGAATAAGTTTATCCATTGGTGCCCGTAAAACAACAACAGACTACCTGGATGACGTCAGCACTACTTACGTTGATCCAAACCTTCTTGCCACACACAGGGGTAGTACATCAGTTTTGCTTGCTTATCGAGGAGGAGAGATATCAGGAAACAATACCTATCCTGGTGATGGCGTCCAGAGGGGCAACCCTAACAATAAAGACTGGTATGTTTTCTCCGGAGTAACCGGCCGGTTAAGACTAACGGGTAAGGCTGGCCGCTCCCGAAATGTAAGAGAAGATAAAATAAGTTCCCACCGTTCAAAGGTTTCCTGCCCTTCCCTCTAGCTGTCCTTCGGCTTAAAAATATCCTTCTTCGCCGGTATCATTCCTTCGACGGGAAGCCATATTTTTAAGCATTCGAGTTTTATCCATCTTTCCACCCGGCATGATAATTCTTAAAAACAATTAGTATGTTTTTTCTGTTTTACATTTACAGAATAATACAGTAGCATGGCATATCAGTCGCTGGAAGATTGTTTAACAGACCTGGAAGACAACGGGCAACTAGTTAGGATTAAAGAGGAGGTAGACCCGTTTCTTCAGATGGCTGCGATCCATTTGCGGGTTCATGAAGCCGGGGGGCCTGCACTCCTGTTTGAAAAGGTAAAAGGATGCAAATACCGGGCAGCATCTAATATATTTGGAACACTTGAGCGGAGTAAATTTATTTTCCGTAACACCCTGGATAATGTTGCAAAATTAATTGACCTTAAGAGCGATCCTATAGCCGCTATCAAAAGCCCTGTAGCAAACCTTGGTGCCGGACTAGCAGCCTTAAATGCTTTGCCCTTAAAAAACCCTTTGAATAAACCTATCCTTTTTGAAGAAATCAAAATCGATGACTTACCACTCATACAGCACTGGCCAATGGACGGGGGCGCCTTTGTAACCCTTCCCCAGGTTTACACGGAAGACTCCGACAAGCCCGGGATAATAAATGCCAATCTTGGTATGTACCGGATACAGCTAAGCGGAAATGATTATGTAATGAACCAGGAAATAGGGCTGCATTACCAGTTGCATCGCGGCATCGGTGTACATCAATCCAAAGCTAATAATCTTGGAAAGCCGTTGAGGGTAAGCATTTTTATCGGCGGACCGCCATCACATTCAGTAGCCGCGGTGATGCCTCTACCTGAAGGTATAAGTGAAATGACGTTTGCAGGTTTATTGGGGGGACGAAGGTTCAGGTACATTTACCAAGATGGTTTTTGTCTAAGTACGGACGCTGATTTTGTCATCACCGGAGAAGTTTTTCCGAATGAAAATAAACCGGAAGGGCCGTTCGGAGATCATCTCGGTTACTATAGCCTTAAACATAATTTCCCGCTAATGCGGGTGCATAAAGTTTATGCTCGAAAAAATGCAATCTGGTCGTTCACCGTTGTAGGGCGACCTCCGCAGGAAGATACCAGTTTTGGCCAGCTTATTCATGAGATTACGGGAAAAGCCATCCAAGATGAGATCCCCGGCCTCAGGGAAGTACATGCAGTTGATGCTGCAGGCGTACATCCGCTATTGCTCGCTATAGGAAGCGAACGCTATACTCCTTATGCACAAGCAAAACAACCCGCCGAAATTCTAACTATTGCAAATCACATCCTGGGCACAGGTCAATTAAGCCTTGCTAAATTTTTATTTATCACCGCAGATGATTTAAACATACTAACCTGTCAGGATATTCCCGGGTATCTTCAGTATATAATGGAACGGATAGAACTGCAGCGTGACGTTCACTTCTACACCAATACAACTATCGATACGCTTGATTACTCCGGAACAGGCATTAACAGCGGAAGCAAAGTTGTCTTTGCTGCATATGGTGAAAAGATAAGAGAACTTGCAACTTCAGTGCCCGTCCTGTTTAACACTTTGGAGATGTTTAAAATCCCTACGATGGCTATACCCGGGGTAATCATTCTCCAGGCTTCCGCGTTTACTACTTACGGGAATGCACATGCGGAGATGGCAAAACTTAACGAACTCTTGCATGATGCCATTCCGGATTTGCAGGGAATCCCTTTTATTATCATAACCGACGACTCAACTTTTGCCGCACAGTCTCTAAATAATTTTTTATGGGTTTCATTTACCAGGTGTAATCCATCGCATGACATCTATGGCATCGCTTCTTTCACGGAAAACAAGCACTGGGGATGTAAAGGCTCATTGGTAATTGACGCAAGAAAAAAGCCTCACCATGCACCGGAACTGGTGAAGGATGAGGCTGTTGAAAAAAGTATTCAATATCTGTTTGACGAAGGCGGAAGCTTATTTGGATATTAGTTACCCTTAATCATGAAAACATAATCTTCAAGTTTCTTAATTTGAGCTTCCCGGCTAAGGCCACGCAAGCCCTGGTTAGAAGAAATTTTGATATCTCCATAGTCCTTCATTTTCTTTACCTCATCAACTGCACGGTAAATATTTGATGACTTGATAGCAAACACGACGCCGTCAGCATTTGTTTCGGTGCTCGTGATAATACCGACCAAATCACCATTTTTAGTGATTACAGGAGATCCACTGTTTCCTTCATTTGCAGGGGTACTTAACTGGCAGTAAATAGTATCCATCTGGTAACCATTCTTTGCACTTACATACCCTTCACCATAAACAATTTCTTGCTTAGGAAAGCCCAGCATGAAAACCTGCTCACCAAGATCGGCGTTTCTTCTCCGGATCGGATAAGGAAGCGTTGGAAGCTTTTTAAAATCATTATCAGTGATCTTGAGGATGGCAATGTCACTTAATTTATCAAAATAAACGGTTATCGCTGAGAACTGTTCTCCTTTATTATTTTCAACAATTAGCTTATTTTTCGCTTCGTCAACTACGTGAGAGTTTGTTACTATGTAATTATTATTTGCATCAATAAGAAAACCCGTAGCGCGAAACTTAGAGAGAATTTTCTCTTTTAACACCCCCGAGTTTGCAGTTGCTGCCGTAGTGGCTGCCAGGCGGTCAAGCTTAGTTTCTATCTTATTGATGTTATTATCCTGCTCATTTATTTTTTCAACAAGCGGCTTAATATTACTGTCTTTTCCGTGATTGCTAACTGTTGATACTACAGAAGCGATAAAGATGGAAACCACACCGGCTATCGATGCGGCTACCGCGGTAATTCTTTGGTATTTTTTCCAGAGTTGTACAATTTTCGCCCTTCCCCTCACAGGATCTTTGGAGATAAATCCTTCTGCCACCAGCCCCGATTCTACTTCGTTAACGGCATGTTTAAAGCTCCTGAATTTGCCGAAATTTCCCAACTCATTCAGGAAAAAGATTTGTTCTACAACGGCCTGGTCAAGTTCAGGATTATTTTTCCTGAGGTCTTCAAAATATATTTTTTCCTGCGCCGACATTTCGCCGTTCACAAACCTCTCTACGGCATCTATAAGTAAAATATCTTCCATATTAGTCCCCATTTTTATATTGAGCAAAAAACAATTTCTTAAGCCTCACCAAACATTTATATTTCTGAGTTTTCGCATTGTCAGCATTCGTATACCCAAAACTTGTTGCTATTTCCTGCATATGCTTCATCTGGATATAATATGCTTCCAGCAAACTTTTACACGGCTCTCCAATTTTACTCATCGCATTTTCCATGAGAGTAAAATCGTTCTGCTTTTTCAGGTGATTTTCAATTTCCTCTTCGACAGGAACAGTTTCCTCAATACTGTCAGTTTGCACGGTAAACCGGTTGTGTTGCTGTAGTTTTTTTAACCACAATCGTTTACAAATTGAATATATAAACGTTTTTAACTGGCAGTTGAGAGCAAAGTCATCCAGTTTGGCCTTTTCATACAGCACAATCATCGCTTCCTGGAATATATCTGCCGCGTCATCCGCTGTTCCACTGTTATTGATCACCAGGGATTTAATCATGTTATAATGATCCCTGTATATTCGTTCTATTGAAGTTTTATCTTCATCAGCAAGTCCTTTCAGTAGTATCTTCTCTTGATCTAAACTATTCACCCGTGTTTATATTAATACTTTATTATGCATTTAGTAACCCAAAGCAACGAAAAAAAAAGTTTTAAAAAAAGTCGGGTTACCTTTTCCCACATTCCGTATTAATAGGAAATTATAATTTTTAAACATTAAAAAACCAACAATGAAAAAATTCTTAGCAGTTGCAGTTATCGCAGCATCTTTCGTAGCTTGTAACGACGCAGACAAAAAAGTTGAAGAAAACAAAACTTCTGATACAACTACTGTTGTTACTCCAGCTACAGCTAAAGCTGACACTGCACTAGTAGTTAGAGATACTACTGTTAAAATGACAACTACAGTTGATACTGTTAAAAAGCACTAATTAACAATTAGTAGCCCCGTCAGCTATCGATTGAAAAATTTATACATGGCAGGCAATCGTAAAAGCCCACTGATATTTTCAGTGGGCTTTTTAATTGATAATTTTATTTTTTAATCTGACAGTTTGTATTTAGTTTCGCAATCGATAAAATGATTCAAACAACAACATACAACCACCAGACTTATTTTTACTTTTATTTTAGTAAGAAGCCGGGTGCTTTATGTAACTGAATAGAAAATAAACAGATTTACATATCAAGTCCCGGCTCTAAAGGCCGGGATTTTTGTTATAAAACGGTATCAAAAAAACACAGATGATGATTAATAGGTTGGGAGTTGCGATACAAGGTTTTGAAGGAAGTTTTCACCAGGTTGCTGCGCGGAAGTTCTTCGGCAAATCTACGGAAGTAGTTTGTTGCACAACTTTCAGAGAGCTCATGAAATCAGCTGCAGATCGGCAAAAGACGACCGCAGCAGTAATGGCAATAGAAAACTCAATTGCAGGGAGTATTCTTGCAAACTACAACCTTTTGCAAAAGTCCAACCTGAGAATAGTGGGGGAAGTATATCTGCAGATTAATCAAAATTTGCTTGTTAATCCAGGAATTTCCCTGGAGGACATAAGAGAAGTTCATTCGCACCCAATGGCCATCCAGCAATGCCTCGGCTTTCTTGATAAGTACAACTGGAAACTTGTAGAAACAGAAGATACAGCACTGAGTGCTAAACATATCCATCAACACCGGAGTAAGCATATAGCAGCGATCGCAAGTAAACTGGCTGCTGAACTTTTCTCCCTGGACGTACTTGCTCCAAACATCCATACACAAAAAACGAATTATACCCGTTTCCTGGTGCTAAAAAGAGAACCAGAAGTTTTCGACATTGATCTGGCAGACAAGGCCTCTGTAAATTTTACAACAGATCACAAAAGAGGAAGCCTGGCAAAAGTGTTACAGGCTATTGCCGACGAAGGAATAAATCTTAGCAAACTCCAGTCGTTTCCTATACCAGGCACAAAATTCAAGTATTCATTTCACGCAGATATGGAATTTGAGGATACGTCCCAGTTTTATAAGGTCGTAAAAAAGTTAACAGCCATAACCAACGAATGCAAAGTTTACGGGTTATATAAAAATGGCCAACTTTCTTAGTTCCTGTTATATTAATTTATTAAAATGCAAACAGCAAAACGACTTGAATCCATCAATGAATATTATTTTTCGCAAAAATTGCGTGAGATTGATTTATTGAATAGAGCGGGTAAAAATGTCATAAACCTGGGAATAGGGAGCCCGGATCTTCCGCCGCACCCTGATGTTATTGCAACCCTCAACACTGAAAGTGTTAAGCCTTCAACTCATGGATACCAGAACTATAAAGGTAGCCCCATCCTTCGGAATGCGATAGCCGATTGGTATGCAAAATGGTATCATGTGGATCTTGATCCTGATACCGAAATCCTGCCGTTGATTGGCAGTAAAGAAGGTATCATGCACATATGTATGACATATCTTGAGGAAGGAAGCATCGCTCTTATTCCTAACCCGGGCTACCCAACTTACAAAAGTGCCATTGCACTGGCCGGAGGGATGGCCATTGAATATGATTTAACACCCGAAAATGACTGGTATCCGGATTATCGAAATCTTGCTGAAATAGTTGGCCGGTACAAGGCGGGAAGAGTACTGATGTTTGTAAACTACCCTCACATGCCTACTGGTCAGCTTCCTCAAAAGGCGAAAATGCAAGAATTAATTCGGTTTGCAACAGAGCATAACATCTTGTTGGTTCATGATAATCCTTACAGTTTTATTTTGAATGACGAACCCATGAGCCTGCTAAGCTTTCACGGCGCGAAAGATGTGGTCATTGAATTGAATTCTCTGAGTAAAAGTCATAATATGGCGGGTTGGAGAGTAGGGATGATGTGTGCAACTAAAGAAAGAATTAATGAGGTATTAAAATTTAAAAGTAATATGGATAGTGGAATGTTTCTTCCTTTGCAACTTGCAGCTGCTACTGCCCTGGCACTTGGTGAGGAATGGCATAAAGCTGTAAACGATATCTATTCAGCCAGGCAAAGAAAGGTTTTTGAACTTCTTGATCTTTTGGGCTGCCGTTATAATCAAGCGCAGGCAGGGCTTTTCGTATGGGCCGCTATACCGACAGGATATCACGACGGCTACGCTCTATCAGATGCTGTCCTCGAAAGAGCATCAGTATTTATAACTCCTGGCGGAATTTTTGGAAACAGTGGCTCGCAGTATGTACGCGTTAGTTTGTGTGCAACGGAGGATAAAATAACTGAAGCAATAGAACGCTTAAAAATAAGCGGGCTTTTTTTGGGTTTTAAAAAGATGGTATGAACACAAAGACAGATTCGCAAGAGAACATAAATAGCAATCCAGAAAACGGTCCTCAACCTGGCAAAGTTAGAGTTGCAATAGTTGGCGTCGGTCTTATAGGAGGGTCGATGGCACTTGCCCTCACAGGTTCTAAGATGGCGGGTAAAGTAGTTGGAGTCGATTCAAATCAAATCCATGCTGATACTGCATTGCAATTAAAACTTGTTGAAGAAATACTTCCGCTTGAAGAGGCCGTCATGCAGTCTGATGTAGTCATTTTAGCGGTTCCTGTAAATATTGCGGAGAGATTACTTCCTGTGATAATGAACCTTGTTAGCAAACAGGTAGTGCTCGATGTGGGGTCAACTAAAAGTGCTATTTGTGTTCTTGCACAATCAGGAAAAAGTCCTGGTCGATTTGTGGCTACACATCCCATGTGGGGTACTGAGTTTAGTGGCCCTGGAGCTGCGGTTCGTGGGGCGTTCCAGGGTAAAGCCGTGGTTATATGTGACGGAGAAAAAAGTGATGCCGATGCCGTTGCAACAGTTGAGAGTATCTATGGGTTTCTGGGGATGCACATCATCTACATGAATTCCTCGGCACATGACATTCATGCAGCATACATAAGCCATATTTCACACATCTCATCATTCGCGCTCGCAAATACAGTACTGGAAAAGGAAAAAGAAGATGACAAAATATTTGAACTAGCCAGTGGTGGTTTTGAAAGTACGGTTCGGCTTGCTAAAAGTAATATAGAAACCTGGGTTCCGGTATTCAGGCAAAACAAAGAAAATGTACTTGATGTGTTAAATGAACATATTGCCCAGCTACGAAAATTTAAAAGTTGCCTTGAGAAGGACAATTTCGAATATCTCGGCGAGCTTATTCAGAATGCCAATAAAATAAGTCGAATTTTAAAATGATATTTTTTCGAAGGATTGTCAGCCATTAATGATAAAACCTTTCATGCACCTAAACAAACTATTTTTACAACTTAAAAGCATTCAATTATCATGAACGAGAACATCAGAGAACTTTGGAATAAACGCCCAATTATAATCAGTGGCCCTTGCAGTGCCGAAACTGAGGAGCAAGTATTAGAAACAGCTCAACGATTAGCCGCAACCGGAAAAGTAGATATGCTCCGGGCAGGTATTTGGAAACCGCGTACTAAGCCAGGGTTATTTGAAGGTATCGGCGTGAAAGGCTTACCGTGGTTGTTACAGGCAAAAAAACAAACAGGGTTGCCAACTACCGTTGAAGTTGCAACCGCCAAGCATGTACAGGATGCTTTGCAATTTGATGTGGATGTGTTGTGGATAGGCGCCCGCACTACGGTTAATCCTTTTAGCGTACAGGAAGTTGCGGATGCATTGCGTGGTGTTGATATTCCTGTGCTGGTAAAAAATCCTATTAACCCGGACCTGGAACTTTGGAGTGGTGCGATAGAAAGACTACAAAAAGCCGGACTCACCGATGTGGGAATGATTCATCGCGGGTTTTCATCCTATGGTAATACGCAGTTCCGGAATGCTCCAATGTGGCATCTTCCAATTGAGATGAAAAGAAGGTTCCCGGAGATGCTGCTCGTTTGTGATCCATCACACATATGCGGGAACAGGACGATGCTGCAGGATGTATCGCAGAAGAGCATTGATCTCGACTTCGGTGGCTTGATGATTGAAAGTCATATTGATCCTGATCATGCATGGAGTGATGCCAAGCAGCAAATTACCCCCGAGCGTCTGAGCGAGATGCTCGGTGATCTGGTCTGGAGGAAAGAAAATATTTCGACAGAGGAATTTATAACGGCATTGGCTACCCTAAGAGAGCAGATAAACCACATTGATGACGAGCTCCTTACTCTTATCGGACAGAGGATGAAGATTGCCGATAAGATCGGCCAGTATAAACGAGAAAACAATGTTACAATCCTGCAGACTAACAGGTGGAATGAAATTCTTGATCGCGCAACAGCTAATGGCGCTGCACTCGGCTTAAGTAAAGAATTTATCATTCGTTATTTTGACGCTGTTCACCTCGAAAGTATTAGTCACCAGAACAAAATCATGTACGATAAACAGTAATCTTCTATGGAGCAGCAAAGTTTTATTTTTTCACAACGGGAGGTTACTTATTTTTTTGGCAGATCTTTTTCCCATTTAATAGAGGGCTATGACAATTCGAAAATTGTAATTGTTACTGATGAAAATGTATTGAAACTCTATCAGCCATTATTTCAGGGGTTGAAAACTATCTCCATTGCGGCTGGTGAAGAACATAAAACCCAGCATACGGTAGATGGTATTATTTTGTCACTTTTAAATTTCCAGGCCGACAAAAATACTGTACTCATTGCGGTAGGTGGCGGTGTTGTAACTGATATGGGCGGGTACGCAGCTAGTATATTCAAACGTGGGATAAGACTGGTGCTTGTTCCAACTACAATTCTGGCAATGGTCGATGCCTCTGTCGGGGGTAAAAATGGGGTAGATGTTGGCAACTATAAAAATATGGTTGGAACCATTTATCAGCCAGAAAATCTATTATTTGATTTTAGCTTTCTAAAAACTTTGCCGGAAAGTGAATGGATTAATGGTTTTGCTGAGGTAATTAAACATGCCTGTATTAAAGATGAAGGATTGTTTAAACACCTTGAAACTACGGCACTCAGCGACTTTATGGGGAATGACGACTTAATTACGGACCTAGTAGTAACTAACGTCGGCATTAAGACGGCAATTGTGCAGAAGGATGAGTTTGAAACGGGTGATCGGAAACTTCTCAATTTTGGTCATACCCTTGGCCACGCAGTAGAGAACCTTTACAAGCTTCCTCACGGCCATGCTGTAAGTATCGGTATGGTTGCGGCATGCAGCATATCAGAAAATCTGAATTTATTTCATCCGGAAGAAATGGCAAGAGTGATAAATCTTCTTACTAAATATAAGCTTCCGGTTAAACTTGATTTTGATTCGGAAAAAGTTTGGGAGATTCTCCTAATGGATAAGAAAAGATCTAATGATGAGATGAATTTTGTACTTCTTGACAAGATTGGCGCTGGCGTAATCAAATCAATTCCACTCCAGCAACTAAAAGGACTAATTCAGCAAACAATCTAAAATGAAAGTTTTAATAAAACCAGGTTCTCTGCGTGGGACCATAACAGCACCAGCATCAAAGAGCGCTATGCAACGGGCCTGTGCACTGGCATTATTGCAGGATGGGGAGACAGTGATCCATAATCCAGGGATCAGCAATGATGACCAGGCGGCACTGGGGATCATACAGGCACTCGGAGCTGAAATAATAAAAGAAGTAGCATCAAAGACAAATGACATCGCTGGAGATGGGACAACATCGGCTGTCCTACTGACACA
>JANXYS010000083.1 GCA_025355935.1 Chitinophagales bacterium
CCATCATTGCAGAAACGTCCAGCTGTAATAAGATTAATATTCTACTAAGATCAATGGGGTTCATTGCACTTACAGCTATCATTGGTTTCTCTAGTGGGTAGTCAGCAAATTGAAATAAAAGGAACAAAACAAATCCGTCGAACAATAATGAAAAATACAACCACAAGAAAATCGCCGCGCCAATTCCTTTTGCCTTATCTCTCGTTTTAACCGTAGCCAACATGGCTATTGCTACAAAAATTACGCTCAGCAAAACCCCTACTATTATCATAGTAATGCCAATCATATTAGCCTGGTAAATTAAAACCGGTATGCCGGCGCCGATAATAAAGGCAATGGAGAGAGAGGCCGCTAAACCGCTAAATAAACTTAGCCATATCGTTTTTCTTTTTAAAGGCTGACTTACTAAAAGTTCAATAAACTCGGCGCTGTTATAAATGTAGATAGTAGCAAAAATAATACTCACTAAAGGCACCACAATCAGGATAATATTGAGTAAGCTTAGCAACCCTTTACTGCTGTTATCTTCCAGGGCGAAGACGCTAAATGATGCGGCCAGTAAAAATAATGTATATACCAATACAATCCTGTTACGAAGTATATCAGTAATTACATATTTTATTATTTTTTTCATAGTTACTTATTTGTCATCACCGATGCAATTACTTTTGAAAGTTTCTCTTCCCCGGTATCTCGTCTTAATTCTTCAATGTTTTTATTAAACAGCAATTTCCCTTCCTGCATATAGATGATCCTTGACACCAGGTCATCTAATTCACTTAATACATGCGAAGTAATTAAAACGAGTTTGCCTTTTTCTTTTTCAGCAACAATCTTTTCTTTCAACAATTCTGACGCCACTGGGTCCAGTCCCGCGGTTGGCTCATCTAAAATCAGTACTATAGGGTCAAACAAAAAAGCCAGGGCTGCGCTCACTTTTTGCCTGGTGCCACCCGATAGAGTTCGCATTCTTTTATTTAGCAGATTATGTATTGAAAAAGCTTTAACAAGATCTTCATCCAGAACAGTTTCTTTATCTCTGATATCTTTCATCATATCCAGTACCTGGCCGATAGTCATATTGTCTGGATAACGGCCGATCTGCGGCATGTAACCAATATCATCGCGGTATTTCCAGTGATGGAGAATATTTTTATCCTTGAATGTAATAAAGCCACTATCCGGGACAACCATGCCCAATATCGATTTTATTAAAGTCGTTTTACCACTGCCGTTAGGGCCAATTAAAGCAATACACTCTCCGTTGTTGCAGGTCGTAGAAACGTTATCAAGGGCTTTTAATTTGCCAAATTGCTTGGTTACATTGTTTGCAATGATCATGGATTGTTTATTTCGGTGATTTGCACAAAATCCTCCCTAGTACGTTAGAAATCCTGATTTGAAATAATTAATAATTCGTAACATAAGTACTAAAAAGCTTTCTTCATCATAGGGGCATTGTCTTTTAAATTTTCCGGAGTAAGGCTTGGTAATATTTTTTCTGTTTTATCTAATAAGGATGTGATAAAACTTCTGAATAATATCATTGCGGGAGGGTATTTTTCTACAATCATACTATACATACTTACCGGTCGGTAGGGTATATCCCCAATTTTATCTTTATTAAGATCGTATCCCTCATATTTATCCCAATAATTATTATTGAACCGGTTCAGTACAAGCGACCCGTTGGTGCCAATATCAAAAGTATTACCGATAAAATTATTACGCTCCAGTACCACATCCATACAACTTGCCTGTATTTTTAAGGCCCAGCCATTATTCTCAAAAGTATTGTGCTTCATTAAAATTCTGTTGGCGCCCTCCATATAAATAGCACTCGTATTTCTTGCAAAATAATTGCCCTCCATATCACCATCTGATATTTCTTTCAGTAGTATCCCGTGTGATGCATCACCCCAATTTTCTTCAAAATAGTTGCTGAACATTTTGATCCTGTTACTAAACATGACAGATACCCCTGAGCCGTTATTGCTGAAAATATTGCTTACATACATGTCATCATTGCTGAAC